>JBFRWL010000607.1:0-7914 GCA_051439565.1 Prochloraceae cyanobacterium | reverse complement strand
CATCTTTGAGCGATCGTTTATTTCGTTGGTTTTTCATTTCGCGTCTACCCACTTATTAGGGTAAGGCAAACTTAAGCAAACGAGTAGGTCACAATGCCAATTTTGCTTATTTCTTTGTTTTTTTTTTGGGATCTTCTCTAACTTAGCTATATTAATGCTTCAAATCCAATTGAGCAATAAGATGAAAATAAAATAATTATTTAAGCAGGTTAAGTTTAGTAAATTTTATTAAAGACAAAATCTGAAAAATACCTAAAGTGATCCAGCGAAATAAAAAGCCTAATTACATTGTTAGATAGAGTCCGACAATCCGTAAAAAGTGATGTTAGGTTTGGGGAGTCAGTACTCACTGTTTAATGAATTTTTAATACAGGAAGTTGCGCGATGGCAGAATCAGTTATTTACCGTCAGATTGCTCAGATCTCAGAGGAATCACACCAACGAAAATGGATTCGTCGCTTAGTATGGAAAATAGCGATCGCTACCCTACTGTTAATGGCAATTGGCAGTGCCACGCGGGTAATGAATGCAGGTTTAGCTTGTCCTGATTGGCCGTTGTGCTATGGCAAACTAATACCTACTCAGCAGATGAACCTTCAGGTATTTCTAGAATGGTTTCATCGCTTGGATGCCGCTTTAATTGGTTTAAGCGCGATCGCTCTAGCATTTCTGTGTTGGTGGTATCGGCGGGATCTACCTAAATGGCTTCCTTGGGCTGCCAGCTTCGCTTTAGCTCTGATAATTTTCCAGGGTATCTTGGGAGGACTGACCGTAACTCAACTGCTGCGGTTCGATATCGTTACCGCTCATTTAGGGACGGCACTGCTATTTTTCGGCACCCTGATCGTCATTGGCACAACCCTGTTACCTTACCAAGGCACTTCTGCTGTCGGGAAATTACCCTGGGTAAGTTTAATCGCCGTCATTCTTGTCTACCTACAAAGTTTGCTCGGAGGATTAGTCGGTTCTCGCTGGGCGCTGCATCAATGTTTTGCGGGATACGAACTGTGTACGGTGATGAATAGTCACATCATTGGGGTTTTTCCAGCTACATTAGCAACCTTAGCTTTAGTAGTACTGGCAAGGTATACTCCTGCACTTCACCCTCTGTTGCGCCAACTAGCTAATCTCGCTGCTTTCTTAGTTGTCTTGCAGATCTTTCTCGGTATTGCTACTTTCCGCCTACACCTGCAAGTCGAAACCCTAACAGTGGCTCACCAAGCAATAGGGGCAACATTACTAGGAGTCTTAGTTGCTTTCACCGTCTTAGCACTACGGGATCGTGCTGCCTTATCTAGCAGATAAAAATTCAATACCAGCCAATTTTGAACACAAAATAATTAGGAATTGATTTAATGATTGGAACAAGTTACGTCCGCCGCCACGATAATTTTTTACAAGTCATCAAAAGCTACTATCAATTGACTAAACCTCGCATTATTCCCTTATTGCTAATTACCACAGCAGCAGCAATGTGGATGGCTTCTCAAGGACAAGTAGATCCTTTCCTAGTTTTAGTTACCCTTCTAGGAGGTACGTTAGCGGCTGCCTCAGCACAGACACTTAACTGCATTTACGACCAGGACATCGACTACGAAATGAAACGCACTAGCAAGCGTCCTATTCCTTCTGGTCGAGTTCAACCCCGCCACGCCCTCATCTTTGCCCTCATTCTGGCAATTTTATCCTTTACCCTCTTAGCAGTATTTGTGAATCTGCTCAGCGCTATCTTAGCTATGTCTGGCATCGTTTTCTACATGCTGGTTTATACCCACGTACTTAAACGTCACAGTCCGCAAAACATAGTCATTGGCGGTGCGGCTGGTGCCATCCCTCCTTTAGTAGGTTGGGCAGCAGTTACTGGAGATTTAAGCTGGGCACCTTGGGTATTATTTGCCATTATCTTTCTCTGGACACCTCCCCATTTCTGGGCGCTAGCATTGATGATTAAAGACGATTATGCTCAAGTGGGAGTACCAATGCTGCCAGTGGTAGAAGGAGAGGAATCTACAGTGGGTCAAATTTGGTTGTATACTCTGCTGACAGTGCCTTTTACCTTATTGCTGGTGTATCCTTTAGGAACTTCTGGTGCGATCTATGGCTCGATCGCCGTGCTTCTAGGAGCGATCTTTCTTCACAAGGCATGGCAGTTAAAGCGATCGGCATTAGACAAACAGTTGGCACGTTCGTTGTTTAAATATTCGATTCTCTACATGATGTTGCTATGTACTGGCATGGTGGTCGATAGTTTGCCCATTACTCGCCAGCTGACAGCAGCAGCAGGAGAACATCTCAATACCACTCTCAGCCTAATTCCGAGCTTGCAGGCTTTGCTAAACTAGGTGAGAAAAATCGGTAATGGAATAGCTAATCTTTAAATTAATTATTGCTACCCATTACCGACATCCGACTTTTAGATCTGATTTGATAATTGTATAAACTTTTCTGTAGCTTTAACTACATTTTCTCTCTAATTGTGTCAGGGTGATATTAGATTAATCTTAAATCCGCCCTCAAAACCCCTTTTTTCTGGAAACCTTTCTCCCCGCGTCACCGAGTTACCGCGTCGCCGCGCCAGTCTTCAGGAAAAAGGGAAATAACACAACCGGATTGAGTATCAGAACCGATATCGAGCAACGAAAGGAATTTGTTTGCCATGAGTACTCAAGAAGAAGCGCGAAAATTAATGGTCGAACAGCGCCAGCACGCCGAACAAGCCCAAGAGAAAATGTTGAGCCGCACCCATGAAGAAGTTGAGAAACATACTGACAAGGATATAGAAGAAGAAGCTAGGGAATTAATTACTAAAGAGAGACAAGATAGCGAACAAGCACAAGAGAAGATGTTAAGCCGCGCGACTGAAGAAATTAACTGAGTTGATTTCAGCGCCGAGCAAGTTCTCGGCGCTGAGAAATTTTGGCTCAATCTACCCAATTTTTAGCCCTTTCTAAGGTTTTTTGCCAGATTTTATAATTATCTTGTATTCTCTGGGCTTCCCTTCCAGGCTCAAAGACGCGATCGAGCTTGCGCCTGGCAATTAATGCCTCATAATCGTCCCAGAAGCCCGAAGCTAAACCAGAACCGAAAGCAGTTCCTTGAGCGGTAGCATTGAGAATCACCGGACGCTCGACGGGAATACCAAGAGCGTCTGCTTGAAACTGCATAAGGAAATCGTTTTGAGCAGCACTGCCATCCACTTTCAGACTAGCTACCGCCATATCACTATCTTTGTTTATTACCTCTACTACTTCTCGTACTTGATAGGCGATCGCTTCGCTGTCCCGTCAGACTAATTGCGGCTATTTCTCGGGTAGAAATTTTGGTATTTTTTAAAGCTTGCTGTATGACAGTGCAAGTATCTTGCCAAGTTACTAAAAATATAGTCAAATGTAATATTGACCAATTTTAGCTCTACCAGTAGTAATCCTGATGGGTCAAATACAAGGCTAAGGCAGTCGCTTCAAGTCCGGGACCCCCCAAAGCGCTGCCCCGTCCTCAAAATAAGCCCCTTGCTGATAGCAAGGGGCTTGTATCGTCAATTAAACAGATCAAAATTATTTCTCAAATCCTGAGTAAATTTTGAATTTTGAATTTAAAAAATGGTCGTAATTTGACCAACAGATTTTGACCACACCTAGGCGCAACCTCAATCATTCTTGGTAATTCTACTCACAACCCTATCCGTCTCAGCCCCCGTGCCATTGGAGACAGCACTACTAACTTTTACTTTATAACTCTCAATCAGCGCAACGGCTTCCTGGAGAGCTTCTAAGCGCTCCGGCAACAGTTGCGGTGGCGGGTTCAGTTCAAAAATACGGAACTTCTCTAGCCTGCCTTTGATACTACCAGCAGCACCGACAACAAATAATCGACGGCCTTTCTTAGAAGCATCTTGGAGCCAATTTTTAATGGCTAAAGAAGAGGTTACCCCCAACAACGAGACATCGCTCACATCCACAATCAGCACGTCATAATCCTTCATAACTGTTTGCTCTTTGGAGATGGCTTTGGCAGCTCCAAAAATCATTGCTCCACTGAGACGCAATAAAATAATACGATCGTTAGCCTTTTGGAGTAGCTCTTTCTCTTGCTGAGTCAAGAATTTTGCATCCTCACCATCGGTAGTTGCTGTCACCTCTTCAGCTTGTAGGTCACTTAGCCGCTTGATAGTTAAGATGTTAGCAACAAAAACTCCAACGCCCACAGCGGTAATCAAGTCAACAAAGACAGTCAAAAGCATTACCCCATACATAATCCAGGTTGCTTTCATTGATACCTGATGAACGCGTTTGAGAAAGTCCCAGTCGATAACGTCAATGCCTACTTTAAAAGCGATTCCAGCCAAAACTGCCATGGGAATATTCCCAGTTAAACCACCAGCCCACAAGACGACAACCAGTAAGATAAGAGCACGAATCATTCCAGAGAGAATTGTCCGACCACCAGCTTGGATATTGACTACCGTCCCTACGGTTGCACCTGCACCGGGAAGTCCGCCACATACACCAGAAACTAGGTTGCCGATTCCTTGACCAACTAATTCCCTATCGGAGTCGTGCTCACTATGGGTGAGAGTGTCGGCGATCGTCGCGGTAATTAGGGCATCGATCGAACCTAGCATTCCTAGCATCAAAGCATCAACTGTCATGGTTCTAAGTTGATCTATAGTGAAAACAGGGAGGTGCAATGTTGGCAACCCCATGGGAATCTCACCAATTCTTCGGACATCGGCATCTCCGAAGAAGACGAAGGAAATTATTGTTACTACTAATAATGCTACTAGTTGCGGTGGTATTATGCGATTCAGTCGGGATGGTGTCAAGAAAATAATTGCCACCGTCAGTATTGCTAAAATTGTTTCTACAGGCTTGATATCGGTCAAGAATTCCGGCATATTGCTAATTATGCTAATTACCCCTCCACCGCTAGCGTGTCCGAGAAAAGGGCCGATCTGGAGAATAATTAGAATAAGTCCAATTCCCGACATGAAGCCTGAAATAACGGTGTAAGGCATAAGAGTAATATATTTACCCAGTCGCAATACACCAAAGAGAATTTGAAACAATCCACCCATCATGACAACGGTAAAGGCCATTTCCAAACCGTTTTCTGGGTTGGTAGCAATTAAAGAACTAACAACTGCAGTCATCACTACAGTCATCGGTGCAGTTGGCTCAGAAATCAGTGTGGCAGTGCCGCCAAACAAAGCAGCAAAAAACCCGATAAAGACAGCACCGTAAAGGCCAGCAGTCGGTCCGGCACCAGAAGCAACCCCAAAAGCTAAAGCCATTGGCAATGAGACAACTGCTGCTGTTATGCCCCCAAAAAGATCTCCTTTTAGATTTTTAAAATGAATGCGATTAATTATCCCCATAATTTTAGACAGTTAATTAAGTATTAAGTATGTAAGTGGTGAACTGTCTTGATGGGAAAATTATATAACAATTACCAATATTTTGTTAAATTATTATAAACAATTGCTAATACGTAAATCTTAAATAATTGCTGTACGTGAGCGATCAATTATTTCAGGGCATCACCTGAGTAGGATTATTATTTTGTCTTCTCTGAAGGTGATTTTGTGGATCCTGCGCGATCCACCCTAGGGGAGTTTTACGGCGAACTTCAAAGTGTAGATGAGGCTTCCGTAAATCTGGGACTCCTGTAGAACCCACCGTTCCTATAGTTTCTCCCGCTTTAACCTTTTGACCGATTTTGACTTTAATACTAGCTAGATGACCGTAACGAGTTTGCCATCCCCCTTGATGATTAATGACTACTAAATTGCCATAATTATTTTCCTGACCGACAAATGCGACCATCCCCGCTTCTGCGGACAAAACAGGAGTTCCTAAATCTGCTAAAAAATCTATCCCAGTATGAAACAGCCGCTGCTGCAGAGTAGCTTGTGTTTGCCAGCCATAGGTTAACCCAACTGTAGCAATGGAAGATAAAGGATAACTGGAGAGTCCAGTATAATTATTTGCCTGAGAAGCTGCTGGTGATTCCCAATTGACACCGGGAAGAAAAATAAATTTAGGGACTTTTTGACAGCCGTTGATCTCAAACAAAACGTCGGCGCGAACTCCATATGCAGCTTCTAAGTCTTTCCAACTAGCACCTGGCGGCACTTCTAAACGAATGCCGTTAAAGGGAGGAATGAGAATTTCTTTCCCTACAGGTGCGGAACCTTTTGCTAAAGAGGGATTAAGGTCGATCAAGGTATCTGGCAACAGATTGTGTTGTCTGGCAATACTATCTATATTTTCTCCAGGAGCAATTTTATGCCGCTGCATCCTCTCCAACAGTGGTAGCGGACAGGGATAGTCCTGGGAATTTTGCGCTACTTGAAAATTTAACTGCTCTATGGCAGTAGAGGGGAACGCAAATAAACAAATCAGCAATGACAGGAAAGGAGAGGTTTTAAGTGCTGAGTTAGACTCAATCTTTTTAGAGAACGCGTAAAATACTAGGAATACTATCAATAGCATCTAAACCACTAATTTCTTCGATCGCCTGGCGAAAATTACCTTCTTGAACATCGTGAGTGACGACGACAATTTCGGCTAATTCCCGAACAAAGCCGATCTGCACTACTGATTCTAAACTGACTTGATGCTTGCCGAAGCAAGTTCCCAAATGACCGATAACGCCAGGAATATCCCGCGTCAGAAAGCGCGCGTAAAAGCGAGTCCCTAACTCTTCAATAGGAATGACATTAGCGTAATCTTGGTGGGAACAGCTCAGCAGGGGGTCAAGAGTCTCAGTTTTACCACTGCTTTTGAGGACGCCGACAATATTCATAATATCAGAGACAACTGCGCTAGCCGTAGGCCCAGCACCCGCACCTGGACCAAAAAACATTACTTGTCCTATCGGTTCTCCCTCTACGAGAATGGCGTTATTCACGCCGTTAATACTAGCAAGGGGATGAGTTTTAGGCACGAGAGTAGGATGGACTCTCACTTGTAATTTATCTGGTTCGTCGCTGCTAGGACGTTGAGATATTGCTAATAATTTAATCGCAAATCCCAACTTTTCCGCATAGTTAATATCGGCTGTACTTACTTGACGAATGCCTTCACAGTGAACGTCTTCTATGTTCAAACGTCTGCCAAAGGCTAGTGAGGTCAGGATGGCAATTTTATCGGCTGCATCCAAGCCGTCAACGTCAGTAGTGGGATCTGCTTCAGCGTAACCTAATTTTTGGGCTTCGGCTAGCACTTCCTCAAAATCAGCTCCTCCTGCTGCCATTTGGGTCAGAATATAGTTAGTAGTACCGTTAACAATACCAATAACCCTTTGAATTCTATTAGCGCCTAAGGACTGTTTC
This sequence comes from Prochloraceae cyanobacterium, assembly GCA_051439565.1. GTDB lineage: Bacteria > Cyanobacteriota > Cyanobacteriia > Cyanobacteriales > JBFRWL01 > JBFRWL01. Next base: position 581 of record JBFRWL010000607.1, on the reverse strand, counting down.
AAAGGTTCGATCGCGGGAATGCCACCACCAACAGCAGCTTCAAATAAAACATATACTTTAGCTGCACTGGCGGCTGTGTAGATTTCGTCACCATAACGAGCAATTACTGCTTTATTGGCGGTGACAACATGCTTGCCAGCAGCTATAGCTTTAAGAATTAGCGCTCGCGCTGGTTCTAACCCTCCGATTAACTCGACAACTATATCTATCTCTCGATCGCTGACAATTGCCTCTAACTCAGTCGTCATCATTTCTGGAGGTAATTGTACTTTTCTAGATTTATTGAGCGATCGCACTCCTACCCTTTTGATTTGGATTTCTTGCAACAGGGGATGCCGTCCTGACGGACTTAGTAAAATTTCTGCTGTTCCTGTTCCCACTGTCCCCAATCCCAGCAAACCGATTTTAAACGCCACAATCGTTATCCTGTCTTACCAAAGAATTTGGATCTAAAGCTTCCCCCTTCTAGGGGTACTTTTTCCTTAGTGTATGTTAAACGATAAAACAATTATCTCCGAATCTCAGCTAGAAGGAACACTCTCCTAATACCAACCTCTAGAGTGAGCTATTTGTAACTGACT
>JBFRWL010000606.1:0-6395 GCA_051439565.1 Prochloraceae cyanobacterium | reverse complement strand
ATCTAGCATCATTACAAGGAGTCGTCGAAGGAATTAATAACAAACTTAAGTAAAGAGGGCATTTTGTCAGGAAACGGAGCAACAATTAATTTAGCTTGAAATTAGACTTCTTGCCAAAGTATTTTTTCGATCGTGTTGGCGTTGATTCTTGTTCATTTAGGCTACATTTGTGCTGGTATTTGCCAAGGCTTTTTCCATGTCCGCTTCTAACTGCTCTAAGTAATGGTCTAAATGCCAAGAAATTCTATAGCCTCGATCGCACAGTTCAATTCCATACATTGGCTCAGATACAGTCTCAAACTTCACCTCTACATCCCTAGTAATTTGCTCTTGGATCGTACTAATTAGTCTAGAACAGTCTTCAGACGGAATGGGAAAAGTAGTGCGAATCAAAACTTCGCGCTCGCCAGTAGTAGAAGAGGAACGCATTGCCTGCAGTTGGTCTTCATCTAAATGCTGGAGGCGATCGATGAAACTCTGCACAATCTGATGCTCTAAACTAACATTTGCTAAATCGCCTAAAACGCGACGAGTCACCATAGCAATCTGCTGACCTGCACGCTGGCGTAAAGCTCGTAAAAATGACTGTTTCTCTCGCTCGAGACCCTCGTACCATCTGGCTCTCACCACCTCAATTTCAGCTTTTGCCTGTTGCGTCAAGACTTGACGCTCTTGTTCGACTTCTTCTCGGGCATTTTGGAGCCATTCTTCCTTTTGAGCTTCTAGTTCCCGTTGTTTTTGACGATAGATTTCTGCTTCCTGTTGCGCCTCCTCAATTCTGTCCTGTGACTCGTGAAGACGAGCGGCAATTCGCTCTTCCCGCTTCTGCATTGCTTTGGTAATGGGAGCATATAAAAAATGCTTGAGCAAAGCAACTAAAATCAGAAAATTGATAACCTGAGCGACCAAAGTCACCCAATCTATTAACATTGCTCATCCTCCTGCTTTTGCTACCACGTAGTTCCAAAAAGGATTAGCAAAAATTAAAATTAAAGTAATCACAAAGCAGTAAATTGCTGTTGATTCTACTAAAGCCATGCCTACAAACAGGGTGCGAGTAATAGTATTTGCCTCATCTGGTTGTTGTGCTAGGGCGCTCAATGCCTGAGCTAGTGCTCGTCCTTCTCCCAAAGCAGGACCAATAGAGCCGATCGCGATCGTCAATCCAGCAGAGATAATCGATGCCATACCAATAAGCGTAACGCTATCCATCGTAGTTTCCTCAAACGGTACTAACAATCTGCGTCCATAGCTGTCGGCTTGGTCGTAGAGTTATCCATCTCACTCTCTCCTGTTTTGATGTGAGGTTGTTGTTCTTCTTGCACTTGAGTAGCCGCAGCAATAAAGACCATTGCCAGGATAGCAAAGATATAGGCTTGAATCAGTCCGGTTAATAGCCCAAATACCTGCATCAGCGCCGGAACAAACAGAGGCGTAATAGACAGCAAGATACCGACAATCATAGTGCCGCTCATCACATTGCCAAATAGACGCACTGCCAAAGCTAAAGTACGAGAAAACTCCCCAATGATATTGAAGGGTAACATAATTGGAGAAGGCTGCAAATACTGCTTTAGGTAGTCTTTAAATCCTAGCTTTCTAATCCCATAGAGAGGAACGGCAAAAAATACGCAAATGGCAAGAGCAGCAGTGGTAGACAGAGAACCCGTAGGTGGCTGATAGATAGGAAAAACGCTTAGTAAATTGGAGACGGCAATAAAGATAAATAGCGTACCCACGAAGGGAATGTAAGGCTCTGGTTTCTGTTGGCTCACCTCTTGAATCTGGCTAGCGATCCCTAATACCAAAACTTCTAAAAGATTTTGTCCTCGTGATAGACGAGTTGAGGATGATAAGTCACGAGTAATCAACCAAGAGCAGATTACCAGCAAAGCCATCACCAGCCAGGTAAAGACAATCGTCGCATTGAGGGAAATTTGCCCCCACTGCCAAACTACGATTCGATCTGGAGTAAGATTCATCTTGATATTTCTCCTTTCTTTTATCAAGAAAGGCAGAGGTCAGAGGGTAGAAAGAAAACAATTTTGAGGAAAATTAAGATTGAGTTTTACATTGGTAACACGGGGTCTAAATTTAAGTGCGCCTCTATTAAGTCAGCTACAGAATTTAACATAGCTTCTCGCTGTTCTCGGTAGTCAGAAATCCCAGTAGGTAGGGATTGAAGTCCTCGCTGATGCCGCAGTTTATTTAACCAGGCTCGTCGCCAAGGACCATTATCAAAAAGACCGTGAAGATAGCAGCCCCAAACTGATTGAGATTGGTTAACTATGCCCAAACTAGAGTCATCAAACATCTGATGGTAGGTATTGCCTTCCTGTTTATGAGAAGGGGGTACTAGCTGAGTGCGACCCTGATGAATTTCATAGCCAGCAACTGGCAAACCTATTTGGGGATATTTAGACAGAACCTGTCGCTGGCGGGTAATTTTTGTCGGCGTTACTACGGTATTCAGAGGCAGTAGGTTTAATCCTGAGTAAGATCCGCCTTCTCCCTCCAGTCCCTCTGGATCTGCCAGCCTTTGACCGAGTATTTGGAATCCGCCACAAATTCCTATAATCGTACCGCCTGCGGCTACATAATCTTGCAGTTTTTGCGCCATTCCGCTTTTTTGTAAAGCGAGTAAGTCAGCAATTGTCGTTTTAGAACCAGGTAGAATCACAGCATCTGGATGTCCTAGAGGTTGTCTGAGGCTAACGTATTTGAGGGACACACTAGCTTCAGCTTCTAGGGGATCGAAATCAGTGAAGTTAGAAATATGGGGAAGGCGAATGACGCTAATTTGAAGCTCAGAATTGGGTTTGTGATCGCGTCGTTCGAGCAAATCTAAAGAATCTTCGGCAGGAAAAATTTGCTCTGTCCAGGGAACCACACCTACTACAGGGATTCCCGTTCGTTCTTCTAGCCAGCTAATCCCCGACTCTAGTAGCGATCGCGCCCCCCGAAATTTATTAATCACTACCCCTTTGATTAAGGCTCGTTCCTCTGGTTCGAGTATTTCTAAAGTTCCAACCACGTGAGCAAAAGCACCGCCGCGATCGATATCCACGACTAATAGGGTTGGGGCATTCAAATACCTTGCTATTCGCATATTGGTTAAATCGCGGTGCTTCAGATTTATTTCCGCTGGACTGCCCGCCCCTTCACAAACCAGTAAATCAAATTCTAAATTTAATCTAGCCAAAGATTGTCTGATTGTTTGCCAACCTTGTTCAAAGTACTTCTCATAATACTCCGATGCCGTGGTTTTTCCGGCTGCTCTCCCTTTAAAAATTACTTGGGAAGTCATATCCCCTTGGGGTTTGAGCAAGATTGGATTCATCTCAACTCTAGGTATTACACCTGCTGCCCAAGCTTGTACTGCTTGCGCATAGCCAATTTCTCCCCCACTAGGCGTTACGTAGGCATTAAGTGCCATATTCTGCCCCTTAAAGGGAGCAACCCGCCAACCTTTACGGGCGAGAATTCGGCACAATGCAGCGCACAGGAAAGATTTTCCTGCGTGGGAGGTCGTCCCTACTACCATAATTGCTTTCATGAACTATTTATTCCTGTTGGCACCTATCCATCTATACGAATGGCATAAATTTATTCAAATTGGCAATCTTAACCAACAATTTAAGGTATTTAACAGGCGATCCCACCAAGAAGGAGTTGGCAGAGAACCACTTTGAATTTGCCATTTTTCTACCAATTGTCTTCCTAGGGGCGTGAGGCGAAAACTATCTGTAATCCCCTGACCGTCTACCTCTCGTCGTAGTAGTCCTACTTGAATTAACCACATTAAACTGTTTTCGACACTTCGCTCTGATAGTAATCTTTTAGTATAGTTCTGCTCGATACCACTTTGACTAGCAATAACCGGAAGAGGAACGCTGCGATCGGCCATAGCAGCTAACAAATCCAGCTTAAAAGGCGAACAGCACAGCGCTCGTTCTGCTCGTCGCACAATAGCACTAGAGTATTGAATGGATTTTTCTTTCTTAGTTGGAATAAAAGTCATTTTTACTGGCAATTTCTGGCTTAATTTAGGGACTATGATTTCTATCTTAAGTAAGGATATTGCTGAGAAGTTCCGTGAGGTTTAATTGCTAACTTTTCTAAATTACTTAATTATTTTTTAAGGATTTCGAAGAGCCCTAATTCCTTGGATTAAACCTTGACAAACCCCTGTCAGAAAATCTAAATCTAGGGTTTCTATAGTATCGCTAGACTGATGGTAATGGGGATTGCGCAGAAAAGCCGTATCTGTTACCATTATCGCTCGATAACCATTGTCCCAAAAGGGAGAATGATCGCTAAGTCGTGTTGGAGGAACTAATTTACCTCGGTTGGGTACTGGCAACCATTCACAGGGGGTTCCTTGTTGGCAAATGTGCCGCTTCAGTTTAATTAAGTCAGGAATCGTGGGTAAATTGCCAACTAAAGCGATAAAATCGCCCCGATCGGGATAGAAGTATTTTAGTCCAGCTGGGTAGCGTTGGGAATGGGCAGAGCGATCGCAATAACCAAGCATTTCCAGCGAAAGCATTAGGCGTAAAGGTTGTTGATTTTGCTTTAAAAGAGCGGCATATTCACTACTCCCCACCATGCCATATTCTTCCAAATCGAAGGCAACCAATTGCAGTGGATATGGGAGAGGATTGGCAGCAAATTCCCTTGCCAACTCTAAGAGCACTGCAACACCTGTAGCATTATCATCTGCCCCTGGCGTTCCTGGTACGGCATCGTAGTGAGCGCCAATTAAAATTAGCGGTTTGCTCTTAAGCGCTGAGGATTGATCGACAAGATTGAGAATGAGATTGTTATGGGTTTTGCCTCCCATCTGAAATTGATGAGTTTCTACTTTGCCCCAATGCTGAAGCTGTTCGCGGATATATTGTTGAACGAAGAAGTGTCCGCCAGAGGCGAGATAAGGATGGCGATCGCGAACTATCTCGGTAAGGTGCTTGTAAAGGTGTTGCTTTAAATTCAAACTTTGGTTCTCCTGCAACAGTATGGCGATCGAGTTGCTCAATTTTTGGAGGCACTCTTAAATAATTCAAACAAACCAACTGTACCAACAAAAAAAGTATAAGTACCATATTTTAGGGGGATTTCTCCTTTTGAAGGAGCAGAAAAAGCTGCGATAATTCCTTCAATTAAATGAGCAATGAGAATTAACCTTCCTAGCCATAAAATTGGATTAATAATGTTGGGTATTTGATGATAAGTTAATTGACTATAGATGTTCCATGATTCTAATCCGATTGCTGTGGTTATAAGAATTGTAGATATAAATTTTATCAGAGTGAAAAACTTTTCCTTTATGGATTTTAAGTTCATACTGATTAGATTTGTCTCCTCAGATATTTAGTTATGGCAGAATGCAAAGGATAGCCTAATTTGAAAAGTGCAAAAGAATATTTGGGATTAATCCATCAATTTGCCTGCGGCATTAGACCGTAAAGTAGCAATTATAGTAATTACCTAACTTTTTGTTGATCGAGTCCTTGTTTAACCCAATCAATGCAATCGTGGATATTATTAAATAATTTAGGAGCAGCGATATTTCTCAATTCATTGGGAGGATAATGGTCATAGAAACATTTATCAATTTGTTGATGAAGGATGATGAGACTATTTTGATAAGTATAGCGCCTTTGAAAATAATCAATATCGCTATATTCGAGAGAACATTTATCTAGATGTTCGCGAGCAATTTTAATGATATTCCCTAGTTGATCGGAATAAAGTTTTGCTGGATTTTTCGCTTGGTGCAGTTGGTTTGTATATCCTAGGTGGGAAAGTAAGGAATAAGAATAAATATTGCGACCACTAGCTCGATCGGCAATAAAAGGGATAATTAGATATCCTCGATGTGAAACTGATCTTTCGTAAAGGAATCGACTCATGTTTATGATATTAGTCAGTAGCTTTTACTTACGTATCGTATTTAAGTATATCCGGAAAGTAGCACCATAATTAAGTAGGTCGGTCAAATTAATTAGAAAATGGTTGAGAGAGGGGTCAGAATTTAGAATTTAGAATTTAGAATTTAGAATTCAGAGGTAACAACACCCTAGCTAACAGCTAACTTCTGATTTGGGTTTTATATTGATTTATGCCCACCTACTTAGGTATTACTGAAAAATTTGGAAAAGTAAGCAAGTTAATGAGTAACGAGTTTTTCCCTAATAGCTAAGACTTAATACCTAATTAAGTGGATAATTGGCTCAGCTTTGAAAGACAACAGGAAAGAACTTTCCAAGCGTCCCAAAGCTTCATCACACACCGCACAGTGGATCCCTTCGGTATCGCAGGGAATATAAATAGTTACTAAAAATATAGTCAAATATGACATTGACCAGATTTAGCTTGACCAGGTGTAACTCTGA
>JBFRWL010000605.1:0-20242 GCA_051439565.1 Prochloraceae cyanobacterium | reverse complement strand
GACTCGGCGATCGCCAATATAAATTTGTCCTTTGGTAATGGACTCCAGCCCCGCCAATAGCCTTAAGGAGGTGCTTTTTCCACAACCTGACGGTCCCACAAAGACAAGAAATTCACCATCCTCAATGTCAAGATTGAGATTATTAACAGCGACATAATCTCCAAATCGCTTCGTCACTTGTTCAAAGGTCACATTAGCCATAGAAAATGAATTGAAAAGTTGGCTGATCAGGTGGGATAGTTTATTTCCTAGAGCGATACCATCTAATAAACAACTTCTCCAACTCAACCCAGACAAACATTAAACTACTGAAAAGCAAACAGATAATGAGTTGTTCTTTCGTCAAAATCGCTGTATTGAAGAAGTTGCGTAAGGGTTCGACATAAATCAACATTAGTTGTAAAACTGTGGTCACGATCACTGCTCCCAAAAGATAGGGATTAGTAAAAGGATTCATTTCTACTGTCAAGCGATTGTCCGAGCGCGCGGCGATCGCGTGACCCATCTGGGCGATACACAGAGTAGTAAACACCATTGTTTTCCAACTATCGGGATCGCCTTGAGAATCGTAAAATGAGAACAACATCAACGCGATCGAGATAACTGAAAAAACCACCCCAATACGAATAATGTAACTACCTAAGCCTCTGGCAAAAATACTCTCTCTCTGACTAAAGGGAGGGTGACCCATTACGTCTGGTTCCGCTGGTTCCACTGCTAGGGCGAGGGCGGGTAAACCGTCGGTAACTAAGTTCATCCAGAGAATTTGCAGGGGAGTTAAGGGAACGCCGGGAAGTCCGAGAAATGGTGCAGCGGCAATAGTCAGAACTTCGCCGATATTACTACCGAGGATATATCTGATGAAGCGGCGAATGTTGCTATATACTACTCTGCCTTCTTCCGTAGCAGCGACAATAGTGGTGAAATTATCATCTAAGAGTACCATGTCGCTAGCTTCTTTACTGACATCGGTGCCAGTAATTCCCATAGCAATGCCGATATCAGACTGTTTGAGAGCGGGAGCGTCATTAACCCCATCCCCAGTCATTGCTACAAATTTACCCTGCTTTTGCAGCGCTTGGACGATACGGAGTTTGTGTTCTGGGGAGACGCGAGCATAAATATTGACGTGCTCTACTTCTCTTTCTAGTTGGCTGGAGGAGAGGTGTTGCAATTCTCGACCTGTAAGCAGACGATCGCCGTTATTAGCAATTCCCAATTGCTGAGCGATCGCCCGTGCAGTTAACTGGTGATCGCCAGTAATCATGACTGGCTTAATTCCCGCCTCTTTACACTTAGCTACTGCTGCTTTTACCTCCAATCTGGGAGCATCCATCATTCCCACTAACCCCAGCCAAATCATTTCTTGCTCGATCGCCTCCTCTACTTTGGCTGCTGGGACTTCTGGTAGGGGTTTATAGGCAAATCCCAGTACCCGCAAGCCGCGAGACGCCATTTTATTGTTGCTGTTGAGAATTTGGCGGCGTTGTTCTTCTCCCAAAGTTAGAGTATTATTGCCGAGTTTGTAAAAGCGGCAGCGCTCTAAAATTAACTCTGGGGAACCTTTAGTAAACATGATGAATTCCGAATTCTGAATGGTGAACTCAGAAATCGGCTTGTCTCTTTCAGCATGCTTGTGGCAGATAACGCTCATGCGCTTTCTTTCCGAGGAAAAAGGAAATTCCCAGACTCGCTCTAACTGGTAGTTGACCGCATTCTGAACTAAACGTGCTTTCCCTGCCAAAGCTAGCAATGCTCCCTCGGTAGGATCGCCAATAATGCTCCATTGCTGTTTTTTTATTTTGCTGTTCTCTTGTCTTGTCTGAGTCAGAAAAGCATCGTTGCACAGCACGCAACCAACTAGCAATACTTGCAGTTCTCCATAATCGCTAGTTTTGATTGGTTGTTGATAGCGATCGAGGAATTCGCCCTTGGGATTGTAACCTTCGCCCGTTACCTGAACAGCACCCGCCATCGTCTCTACTTCCTGCACCACCATCTTGTTTTGGGTGAGGGTGCCAGTTTTATCGGAACAGATGAAGTTAACAGAACCGAGAGTTTCTACCGCTGGCAGTTTGCGAATTAAAGCATGGCGCTTGACCATGCGTTGGGTTCCCAGTGCCAAAGTGACGGTAATTACTGCGGGCAATCCTTCTGGAACAACTGCCACTGCCATACTCAGAGATACTTCTAAGAGATCCTGCAGGCGGCTAAAATCTAAATACAAGCCGTGCCTACTTACTTGCAGCGTTCCTGCTATTACCACTACGGCGACTAAAATCAGGGAGCCAGTAACGAGAACGTTGCCTAAATCAGTCATGCGCTGTTGTAAGGGAGTCTGGTCTTGACTCACCGATTGCAACATTTGGGCAATTTTACCTAGTTCGGTGTCCATTCCCGTACTGGTGACCAATACCTTGGCACGTCCGTTAACTACTTCAGTGCCAGTAAAGACCATATTGTAGCGATCGCCTAGGGGTGTATCCTCTTCAAATCCAGATTTGGTTCGATACTTAGTAACTGCGTGAGCTTCCCCTGTCAGGGCCGATTCTCTGATCTGTAAGTTGGAAGCTTCAATAATTTGTCCGTCTGCACAAAGCTGCGCTCCTGCTTCTAGGAGAATAATATCTCCTGGTACCAACGTTTTTGCTTCTACTACCGATCTCTGAGCGTCTCGAATTGCTTGCACCTTGGGAGAAGAAAGCGCCTTGAGTGCGACGAGAGCTTTTTCAGCGCGGGTTTCCTGAAGATAGCCCAAGACACCGTTGAGAATAACGATCGCCAAAATGGCTATGGTATCTTTAAACGGAAATCCTCCTGCGACTGCTCTACCGCTTTGTAAATCGACCAGATCGATGATGCCAGAGATAATTGCTACTGCAATCAGCATCAGGAGCATGATATTTTTAAATTGATCGATCAGAATTTCCCAATTACTGCGACCAGCGCTTTCTTTAAGTTCATTGGGTCCGTAATACTCCAGTCGTCGTTGAACTTCTTCGCAGGTCAAACCAGTTTTGGAATCGCTCTGGAGTAGTTGAAAACTGTTCTCGACAGAATAGGTATGCCAGGATTTCGTCTGGTGGGGTAAAGAAGAATTGGAGGATAAAAGTTGGGTCACGAGCAGTTAGCGCTTATGGTGTCTACAAAGTTGTTTTAATCTTAGAACTTCGATCAGCTCGGTTGGCTTGAAGCAACACAGAGGTCAGAATACTAGATACAGAGCTATTTGTAGCTATATCTGCTCCCTCTCAAGGTTCGGCGATCGCACTAGAATTTTATCTACTGAGGTTCGCCGAGAGCATTTATCTTTATATCTATTTTGTTAATTTGATCGTTTAAAGAGATTACAAGGAAAATATATACACAAGTTTTAAGCATGATTTTTGATTCAGTAACTTCTGTTGTTCCTCAACGCAAGCTAGGCGCTAGAACTATTAGACCGATCGCCGCTTGTTCGCTACACGGCATTGCTTTCCGAGGAGACCGACTCCTGGCAATTGATTCGACTAACGGCTATCTGCTCGAAATCGATCCCATAAGCGACAATAACAAGATTTTGAACCCTCACCATTGGTCGGATTTTGTCGGTGCTACGGGTTTAGCTATTGCTGGAGATATACTCTGGTTTACTGCCGAAGAGAGCGTTTATTGGTGCAATTTAGATAGCGGCGAGTGGAAACCAGAACTTTTTGTCAGATTGTCTTACCCAGTTAATGGCGTTGCTGTTTGGGATTCGACAGTATACGTTACTTCTCAGAAAACTGGCGATATTCTGATTTTTAACCGCGATACGGGTGCTCAAATTACTCGCTTTTATGCTCCTGGTATCGGCATGGAAAATATTACTGTTAGAGGGGAGGAAATTTGGGTTTCAGATACTATCGAACAGACTGTTTACTGTCTCGATCGCGCTACGGGAGAAACCATTTTTAGCCTTCTGACTCCCTTTGAATCTCCTACAGGTCTGGCTTTCTATACTGACCCAGAAACAGGTAAGCAAACCCTGTATGTTGCCTATGCCGATCGCGAACCTTACATTCGGGACAATCCCAATGCAGAAGAAAGGGAACTCCTCTACCGCGATCGCACTTTTATTCACCCTCTCTATTTCCACTACGATCCCGAAGGTAACTACGCTCTTTCTAACGGCTATTTAGTAGAAATGACTTACCTGGAGGAAATTTCTCCTCTAGATCCGGTAGAATTAGACGATTTGGAATGGCGCATCGCCTTACCAGCAGAGACTCAGCGGCAAAAACTCAAAAAAGTTGAAGCAGTAGGACTGCCCTTTACTGAAGAAATTCAAAACGGTCAGCGAGTAGCAGTATTTAAATTCGATCGCCTCAAATCGGAAGAGCGCTATGTTTTTGGTTGGAAGGTACTCATGGAAGTTTGGGGGATTAAATACCAATTACGTCCGCGAGACTGTGAAAATCTCCCCACAATTCCCCCAGAGTTCGAGCAACGCTATCTAACGGATAATGACAATCTAGCTATGGATACAGAAATTATCCGTCGTTCTGCTAGTGAATCGGCAGGGAGAGAAACAAATTTGCTGCGGAAAATGTACGGCATTCGCAATTACGTCTACGATCGACTTTCCTATGGCATTAAACCTCAAATCGATACCCCAGATATCGTCCTCAAAAGGGGAGTAGGTTCTTGTGGCGAGTATTTGGGGGTTTTACTGGCACTAGCCAGGTTAAATGGGATTGCCTGTCGCACTGTCGGACGCTATAAATGTCCTTCTTATCCCGATCGACGTAACGTTCCTCTACAACCCGATTTTAATCATGTTTGGATGGAATTTTACCTGCCCGGAATAGGTTGGCTGCCAATGGAATCTAATCCCGATGATATTATCGAAGGGGGTCCCTATCCAACTCGCTTTTTCATGGGGTTGGCTTGGTATCATGCGGAAATGGCAAAAGGCATTCCTTTTGAAACTCTCAAGAGTAGGGGAGTGCTTTTGACTAAAGAGAAAGTTGCGATCGGCGATTTAGCTATTAATCACGTGCGCTTCACAATTCTAGAAGAGTTGCAGCCAGGAGGAGAGGGGTAGACAAGGGAGAGGGGGAGAGGGAAGATAATATTACTTGCGCATCCCCCTACACTTCCCACACTCCCCAAGCCATCTTTCAAGGCATTAATAACAAGTTGCAGCGACTCTGTTCAGCTCGGCTTGCAAAAACTTAAATTAACTTACGAGACTTTACCAAAATAGAAACCAATAGCAGAACCTACTATTCCAACTTGAGTTGTTACGAGTAATGTTATGGTGTCTTTGGTAAAAGACAATTTATCTTCACTAGTAAGATTACTACAAAGTATTAAAAAAATAATCAAAAAAGAAAAAGCAATACTACCACCTAAAAAAGAGACTAGTAATATTGCCAGAGTAGAACGAGTTTTTTCTTGTGCTACATCTTTTTCTATAACATCCAGTTTAACTGGTTCTTCAGAATCTTCTCCTTTCTTAAAAATAAGCGAAACCGTATCTGCATCTTTTTCTGTAACATCCGGTTCAACTAGTTCTTCAGAATCTTCTCCTTTCTCAATACTAAGCGAAACTGTATCGTCAGGTTGGTCTGGGTTATCGGTTGTTTCGCGTCGATCGGGATCGGTTTCTGTCATTATCTAAAAACTAACTCTTTTAAACTATCGCCTTCTTCCAACAAAATTTTTGCTCCCCTCTTTTTTGCTTCAAGTAAATATACTTCAGTAGCTATGGCTTGACGAAGTGCCTCAGTCAAAGTATTGAGTCCTTTTTCTGTGGCTATTTTTTCTAAAGCTCTTACAGTAGTTTCAGATAGTCTAAAGTTTACTCTTTTGGCTTGAGACATATACGACCTCCTCTATGAGGTATGAGAAACTTAATACTCGATATTTTTTCTTTTATGTATATATTATATACAAAATATGTACAAATTAAATCAGACTATACACAAAAACCAAACAGGATACTGTGTAAAGAAAAATTAAGATAAACTCAAATTAGGGAAATGCTTTTTGAGCAATCTCTCCCTGACTCCCTGTCAGTCTCAACCGAAAATATTTATGTCCGACTACTTAGTTCACCTAATAAATCAATAACTGATGGGATGATGAAGTTAAAAAATTTACTCTTACCGCTGGGAATTGTGGCTTTAGCCTTTGCAGCCTTTGGTACTTACCGCGCTGCATCTGCTCCTTTACCAGAGGGATTTCCGCCAGCAACTCCGGATGGAAAAATAGAGGTTAAACACTACCCAGCTTATCGTGCAGCAACTTTCAGCTATCAAGGAGAATTATCTCAAGCAGCTAATCGAGCCTTTTCACCTCTATACAACCACATTAGCTCTAACGAGATTTCCATGACAGCTCCAGTAGAAGTTCGCTATCCGAGCAATACCATCTCAGCTGCTCAATCCCTGGATACAAGAGATACAGCCTACGTCTCTTTTCTTTATCGCAGCACTGATATTTATCCAGAGCAAGTGGCTCAAAATATTGAGGTAGAAGATATTCCGCCAATGACTGTAGTTAGCTTGGGACTACAGGGAGGTTACACTTATCAAGACTATCTCCAGAATATGGAAAAGTTAAACAACTGGCTCACTCAACATTCTGAATATCAGGTAGTTGGCTCACCTCGTCGTTTTTTCTATGACGGTCCCTACATTCCCGATCCTTTTAAACGTAGTGAAATTCAAATTCCCATCGAGCGAGTTGATCGATAACTTAGAAGGAGGCGAAACAATTCTGGGAGGATTTATTGCAAGTTGTTCTCGATCGCACTTCAGTTTACTCCCACGTTTGGCACCCAGGAGATGTTCTCTTTTGGGACAACTCGCAGGTAATGCATAGAGGTACGCCCTACGATGCAAACAAGTATCAGCGTATTGCCTTGCGTTTGGGAGTTGTAGACAATTCTTGCATCTGAGTTACAAGAAAGCAGAGGCGCGATCGGGTGGGAGATGAAAGTCCCAGGCACTAAAGAAACAGACTTCACAACGAGTCAGACGAGCAATTTCTGGGAGGCTCTGTGTTACTATCTCTTGCCAGGAGCACCTCGTTGTTACTCGATCGAAAGTGCTAATGAAAGCGCCTATCCCTTCCAGAATCGCCTGAGGAATTTCCTGAGTCAAGGGGACGACAGAAAACTGCTGGGGTACTTCTGGCATTCCCGCTGACCTGAGTGCTGCAAATAACTTTTTTTCTAAGTAGTCGGACATAAATAAACAGCTTAGAGATAATTTTTGACTATAATGAGCCTTTATAGGGAAAAATACTCATCAGAAAATGGATGTAATTCCAGCAATTGACTTACTTGAGGGGAAATGTGTGCGCTTGTATCAGGGAGACTACGATCGCTCGCAAGTATTTAACGACAACCCCATTGATGTCGCCAGACAGTGGCTAGAACAGGGAGCAACCAGACTCCACGTAGTAGACCTAGATGGAGCCAAACAGGGACAACCAGTTAACCTAAAAGCAATTGAGGCAATTGTAGGGGCAGTACCAGTGCCCGTGCAAGTAGGGGGAGGTTTACGCGATCGCTCTAGCATCACTCAGTTACTCAATCTAGGAGTAGAACGGACTATTGTTGGCACGATCGCCGTCGAACAACCACAATTGGTCGAGCAACTCACTCAAGAATTTGCCGGACAAATCGCGATCGGCATCGACGCTCGTAATGGTAAAGTAGCCACCAGAGGCTGGCTAGAAACCTCAGAAATTGCCGCTACAGAACTTGCACAGCAGTTTCCCCAGACAGCAGCCATAATCTACACTGATATTCATCGCGATGGCACTCTCAGCGGTCCAAATCTAGAAGCTTTAAGAGAAATGGCAACTGCTGTAGACATCCCTGTAATCGCTTCTGGTGGCGTTAGTTCCCTAACTGACTTGTTAAGTTTACTTGCTCTTGAACCTTTAGGAGTAACGGGAGTAATCGTCGGTCGTGCCTTGTATACAGGAGATGTTAACCTATCTGAAGCAATTCAGGCTATCGGACCCGGTCGTCTTCAAGATATTCCCCCGGATCTGGGTTTTTCTACTTTTGCTTAGCTAGAAGGATCAATAATAAAGGCAGAAGGCAGAGGGTAGAAGGCAGAAAGTCTACCTTCTGGCAGAGTACTTGACAAGAACTAGCTAGCTAAATTATGTTAATTTAAGTAAACAAAAAATTAAGTATTGCTAAATTCGGGAACAATTTGGCAATTTTTTGCAGAAGAAGTTGGTTCGACCAACAGATTCAGCTTCTTGCCAATTAAATTTTCATCTCTAAATTGAACAAATCCTTAACTTGTCAAGCAATAAAATAATGTTGAAAAGAATTGCTTCTTCAGTGGCGATCGCCACCATTCTAAGCACCCTAGGTTTAGTCGAATCAGTTAAAGCACAAACAGTATCTCCAGAATTTACCCAAGAACAAACAAGAGAAAATCTAGAACCCCCTTTAGTTCTGGCTGAAAGCGGCAGCAAAACAATTACCGAAATTGCTGTAAGTAACGATTCTTTTAAAATTCTCGCTCTACTCGTAAAAGCTGCCGGACTTGCAGATACTTTAAATAGTCAAGGGCCTTTTACAGTTTTTGCACCTACAGATTTAGCATTTGCGAAACTCCCTCGTGGCACTTTAGGCAGTTTAGTGAGACCGGAAAATAAGGATAATCTGATCAAAATTCTTACTTATCACGTAGTATCAGGTGAAGTAACATCTAAGGCTGTTCCCTTGGGAGAAGAAGTAAGTACTGTTGAAGGTAGTCCGATTGAAGCTGAAACCAAACGCGCAGAAGGCGGAGTAAGAGAATTATATATCAATGACGCTAAAGTAATTCAACCCGACGTTCAAGCAAGTAACGGCGTTATTCACGTTATTGATAAAGTTCTTTTACCTCCTGATGAATAGGAAGTTAGACTGACTTTTTTAGGATAAAAAATTATATAGTACCATTTTGATTTAATTTTACTATAAATAATTGGCGTGGTTCAGCGGAGATGCAGGTATACGGCGATTAGTTTTTAGTGATAATTATCAATTTGGTATTATTTTTTATCTGGCTACATAGCTTAAAATTAGTTATTTGAAAAAAATTAATCTAATTAAGTATCATCGAGAAAATTAGTTGATGATTGCGTTTGATATGCCAAATATACTGCTTCTAGAAATATATTAGGAGTAACACCTTTTGGTATATTTTCTAGAGCTATAATTTGCTTAATCTGATTAGCTAATTCTCGACTTAACTCTATTTTTGCTCTAGGGATCATTCCCCCACGACGCTGTAAGTAATCTCGAATTACAGCAAAGTCTTCTGGTAACAAGCTAGACAAATCTGTTTCTTTTTGTAGATATTTGACCAAGCTTTGTGCCGCATTAGAAATAGGGAAGTTAGCAGAAGCAACAGGTCTTTCCTCTTGAACCACGAGAGTTCCTGCTACCAAATCCCCTAAACGCTTCTCCCGCTTGCCAAAGATAATTAAAAATGCTCCCAGAAAAAAAGTGTCATCAAACGGTCGTAGCAAAGCACGCAAAGTTGCCTGTTGCAGTCTTATTGGTCTGCCATCATCGCGAATAACTCTAATTTTAACAAAGCGTTTACCAGGTGTTTGTCCCTGCCATAGAGTTTCAAAAAAAACAAAGTAACCTACATAAATACAGAAGCCAATTAATAACTGAATCGCTCGCAACCAGAGCAATACATCCTTATAGTTACTTATCCAACTTTCTAGAGTATCTCCAATTCGGAAGTACAAAAACGTCGAGCCAAATAGAAAAATAATTAAGATTATTCCCCAAACAATATAGTCAATTATTAGAGCATAGGCTCGGTTACCAATTCCTGCTAAAGTAAATTCCAATTCAACGCTTTCTGGAGTTAGGAGCTTAACTCGATTGAAAAATTTCATCGGAGTTGAGTAAAACTAGAAGATATATCTAATCGATTATCCTGATTTGGCGTGCTAAAAATAAGAAAATGTTATGTCTGTGAGTTCCTATCAGAAAAATAGTTTAGGTTGGCAGCTACAGCAGTTACAACAAAGGATCGGGGAATGGTGGGAACTGCAAATATCTAGAATCGACAATACCTCTAGCTCAAAACAACCATTCGATCTTGATTTTTCAATTTTAGGGAAAATTATCGAGGTAGTCTCTAGCATAATATTAGTCCTACTAGTAAGCTGGGCAATTTTGCGGCTTTGGCAAAGGTTAAATCCTTATCTAAATACTCTGAGAAATTCTCTGGCTCGATCGGTTAGCCAAGCTAGTAAAAAAACAACACCACAATTATCCGCAGATGCTTGGTTGACGAAATCAAAACAATTTCAGGAGCAGGCTAACTATCGTCAAGCTTGCCGATGTTTGTATATGGCAATGTTACAGCAATTAAATGATAATGGCATTATCCTTCATCAAGCCAGTCGTACTGATGGAGAATACCTGCAATTAATCCAACAGCTACCCCAACCGCAACCATACCAAATGTTACTGATGACGCATCAGAAGTTGTGTTTTAGTACTGCTAAAATTTCTCCATCGTTGTTTGAGAAATGCCAGCAAGCCTATGAAACAATGATTACGATCGAATGACAATCTTCAAGCGACGGTTATGGTTATTTGCTGTCACCTTTGTAGTGGCAATTATTTTTATTACGCTGGTAGCTGCTCCTGCAAGCAATAAAATTAATAGCGGCTCTACTTACGGACGAGCTCCTGATGGCTATGGTGCTTGGTATGCTTATATGTCAGAACGAGGAACGCCTCTCCAGCGTTGGCGAAAACCATCCCGAGATTTAGTAAATAACGAGGATATTGACAAGACAATTACCCTATTACGCATCAACAGTAGCTTGAAAGGCAGTTTTATTAATAGTTTTTATCGCCAATGGGTGGTCAAAGGTAATAATTTAATCATTTTGGGAGTTCGTCAGCCAGTGACAAAAGCTCCTTTTAGTAGCGAGCAAGATAGTTCTGCTGGAAAGGTGAAGATTGATACTGGACGCAGGAAAAAAAAAGCTAAACAAGTAATTTTAGGCGATCGCTTTGGTGCAGTTGTTTGGCAAGAGAAAATAGGCAAGGGAAAAATAATGTACTCCACCACTGCTTATATAGCCGCTAATGCCTATCAAGACTTCCCGAACAACTATGAATTTTTGGCACAACTTGTCCTCCAAAACGAGCAACCAGTTTGGATAGATGAATATATCCACGGCTACAGAGACAAAGAGGTTATTAAGCGCGAAAAAGGAGCAAATATCTTCAGTTATTTACTTAAAACATCCTTATTTCCAGCTTTTGTGCAAGTATTAATTATTGTACTTATTCTCATCTTGGCTAGTAATCGTCGTTTTGGCAAACCTATTACTATCAAAGCACCAGTAGTTGACAATAGCCAAGCTTACATCCAAGCTTTAGCCGGGGTCTTGCAAAAAGCAGGTAGCACCGACTTTGTTGTCAAGGTTATTGGTAAAGAAGAACAGCTACAACTGCAAAAGGCTTTAGGATTAGGACAGGTATTGCTAGATCCTCAGTCATTGTTAGAAGCTTGGACAAAGCACATGGGAAGTGGAAGTTCATCTACACAATTAAAACAACTGCTGATAACGAAATCTGGCAAGCGTCGTCTGAATGAATCAGACTTATTAGACTGGATGGAAAAATGGCGCGATATTCGCCGTCAATGCGAGTGATAGATAGCAGAGGGAGAATACTCAATTGCGTATAATGCCAATGAGTAGAGCTTGACATTCTCCCAACAGTAAGCTCCTTAATTATTTGAATCAAGACAGGTAGTTCACTATGACATCCCAATTCCCCGTCCATTTTTAGCAAACTCCTCAACCGTCTGCTGAGATAACTCGTGGGTAGTCATGTCCTGCAGGACATTCAAGGGTATGGTGATATGGTGTGCTCCCGCTTGCAGTGCTGCTGCTGCTTCCTCTGGAGATTTGAGACTAGCTGCTAAAATCTTAGTATTACATTCTTTAAGTACGGCTGACATATCCCGTACCAATGCTAAACCATCCCCCAATAGCCGCGTAGCACGATTGACATAGGCGATCGCATATTTTGCTCCCGCCTCTCTGGATAAAGCGGCTTGTGCTGGAGTGTAAATCGCCGTCACCGCACAGGGGATTTCCCGCGACATTCGCGCTACCACTTGAAACCCAACTGCAGTAGCAGGAACTTTTAGCACCGTTTTTTCGCCAATAATTTCAAAGGCTTTGCGTCCTTCTGCTAGCATTCCCTCAAAATCTGAAGCAGTAATTTGATAATATAACTCGCCAGGACTAAGTTCAGCTAGTTGTTGCAGGGTTTCCTCTGGTGATAATTGGCTTTTTGCTAGCAACGTCGGATTGGTGGTGATCCCCTTAACCCATCCTAGTGTTAATGCTATTTTGACTTCAGTAACTATCGCCGAGTCTAGATAAATCATCTTTTTTGCTCGCCATCAACATACTAAATATAGTGTGAGCAACCCAGGTTAGATAAGTTAAAATCCATTTAATTTCTTTGAGAGTAGATTATGAGTAGCTTATGAGTGAGACTGTTCTCGAGGTTCGCAACCTACAAGTTCAATTTCCCACCGATCGCGAGTTAGTTACGGCAGTTGACAGCATTAATTTTGAGCTGAAACGAGGACAAACTCTAGGTATTGTTGGGGAGTCAGGATCGGGTAAATCGGTCACTTCTCTGGCAATTATGAGTTTAATCCCTAATCCCGGTAAAATTAGCGACGGTGAAATTTGGTTTCGGGATGGAGAAAATGGAGAACCAGTTAATCTTTTAGCTTTAAGCCAACAGCAAAAGCGACATTATCGTGGCGATAAAATTGCCATGATTTTTCAGGAACCGATGAGTTCTCTCAATCCAGTTTACAATATCGGTTTTCAGCTCACAGAAGCTATCCTACTCCATCAGAATGTTACTCCAGAGCAAGCCAAAGAACAGGCGATCGGACTTCTTCAGGAAGTAAAGCTTTTCCCCAGTAACGAACAGTTAGAAGAACAGTATCTCCAAGAAGTAGAAAAAAAAGGGAAAAATCGTTCCACTCCTAAAATTCAACAATATATCCAACAACAAAAGCAAGCTATCCTCAAACGCTATCCCCACCAACTCTCTGGGGGTCAGTTACAACGGGTCATGATTGCGATGGCAATTTCCTGTGACCCGACGATCTTAATTGCTGACGAACCTACAACTGCTCTCGACGTGACGGTGCAAGCGACTATTCTCGATCTGTTAAAAGATTTAGGCAATAAACGGGATATGTCAATGATTTTTATCACCCACGACTTGAGCGTAATAGCCAATATTGCCGATACTATTGCAGTGATGCGCAAGGGAAAAATTGTTGAGTACGGTGATAAACAACAGATTCTATTTCATCCTCAACATTCCTATACTAGAGGTTTGCTAGCTTGTCGTCCTCCTCTAGAGCAACGCTTGAAATACTTGCTCACCGTCTCGGATTTTACGACAGACGAAGAAGATTCTCAAGAGCAAACAGCACCAGCAATTGAAATTATTCTTCCTGAAGCGGAACAACAACGCTTATCAGCCTTAGAAGCACAACATCCTCTACTCTCTATAGAAAACCTCTGTGTCGGGTTTCCCAAGCGAGGAATGTTTGGTCAGACAAAAGAACATTTTATGGCGGTTAATGATGTCTCTTTTGTGGTTTATCCAGGGGAAACTTTAGGTTTGGTAGGAGAATCTGGCTGTGGTAAATCCACTTTAGCTCGTACGATCTTGTGTTTAATTCCTGCTTATGCGGGTAAAATTCACTTTGAAAGCGAAGATATCACCAATATCGCTCGCGAATCTCTGCGCCAATTGCGTCAGAATATGCAAATTGTCTTCCAAAATCCCTATAATTCCCTTAACCCCCGTATGACTATTGGTAAGGCGATCTCGGAACCAATGGTTATTCACCAAACCAACACTAGACAAATTGAGCGCCAACAGAGAGTAAAATATCTTTTAGAACGAGTAGGCTTAAATCCTGACTGGATTAACCGCTATCCCCACGAATTATCTGGAGGTCAACGCCAGCGGGTATGTATTGCCAGGGCCTTAGCTCTCAATCCTAAGTTTATTATTTGTGATGAATCAGTATCGGCGCTAGATGTCTCTGTACAAGCACAGGTATTAAATTTATTGAAAGAATTACAGGATGAGTTTAACTTAACTTATATTTTTATTTCTCACGATTTGAGCGTGGTTAATTTCATGAGCGATCGCATCATGGTTATGAACCAGGGTAAATTGGAGGAAATTGGCCCAGCCAGGCAAATTCTAGAAACCCCACAAACAGAATATACCCAGAAATTAATCGATTCAGTTCCTAAATTTCCCGAAGAGAACTAATACTATTTATCTAAAAAAAGTTACAAATTGACTGCTAAAGACAGGTAACAGGTAATCAGTAACAGAAATCACACCGTTACCTATTACCTACTTACTTATTAAGTTCGTGATATATTTTTTTGATATCTTTTCTAAATCTTTAAAATTAACGAAATGTAATAAATTGCTCCAGGATTATTATATCAATACTTTCTGCATTTTTTACATCTCAATTTTGTTATCTGAATTTCAGTAATTGCTGCTAAATATAGCTATCATCGCCTCTAGTGGATAGCTTCTAGAGTGTCAATCAGTCAATCATCTGTAGCGAGATTAAATGAAATCGGTATGACTTTTGCGTCTCAATTTTGTCACTTTTAAAGGTTAACTTAAAGCTAGATAAGCTAGGAATATAAAAAGAATAGCAATTTTAAATCATTTGCGAACAAGAAACTGAAATTTACAAGTATTTCTAATATCAAAAAATTTTAGCCATGATGACAAACTCTACTGTTTTAAACTTCCAAGATTATCCAGTATTTCGACCTCAGCTACCTTTACCTATCTCAAGACAAAAATTGACAATATTTTGTGACTTTGACGGTGCAATTGTCGATATTTCGAATCGCTATTACAGTACTTATAAATTAGCGCTAGCTCGAACTAAGTCTTCTTATCAGGCTCAAGGAATAGTATTGAGTCTAAAAAAATTAAGCAAACAGGAGTTTTGGAAGCTAAAACAAGACCGGATTGGCGATTTCGAGATCGCTAGACGTTCCGGTTTGCATGGAGAACAAATTAAATTTTTTCTCAAGCAAATACATCAGACTGTCAATCATCCCATATTTTTACAAAAAGATAGGATCCAGCCAGGAGTTAACTGGGCACTAGAAATGCTCCATTTAGAGGGAGTAAAACTGGTACTAGTTACCCTGCGCTCTCAGTCTCAAGTAGAGCATATTGTCGAAAAATATGCTTTAAAGGATCTATTCAGTGGCATTTATGGTCTAGAAAATAGTCAGATTGCTTGCTCCAAAAATACTGAACTTAAAACTAAGCTACTAAGAAAAGCGATCGACGATAACCCTTATACCTCAGCCTATATGATAGGAGATACAGAAGCAGACATCCTCGCAGCTAAAGCTTTGGGAATTCCCGCGATCGCCCTAACTTGCGGCATCCGTAGCTATTGGTATCTCCTCCAATTTCAGCCTCATGGCCTCTACACTAACTTACTCTCGATCGCTCGTTACCTCCTCAAGCAACGGCTTTAATTGAGCTAGACTCTGATTAGCTTTAGCTCTGGAAAACAGAGCTAAAATTCTGTTAAACTAAAATAATATGTACATTTGTACTATTATTGACGGGTAAAGTAAGCTATGGATCTAAATATCGTTCATCTTGTCGGTCGTGCTGGCGCAGAACCAGAAGTTAGATATTTTGAATCAGGAAGCGTTTTATGCAAGCTACCATTAGCTGTAGATCGTCGCAGCCGCAACAGCGATCGACCTGACTGGTTCAATCTAGAAATTTGGGGTAAAACAGCAGAAATAGCCGCCAACTACGTCCATAAAGGCAGCTTAATTGCGATTCAAGGCTCTTTGAAAATTGAAGCTTGGAGCGATCGCAATACAGGTGCTAAACGTTCCAGACCAGTAATTAGGGTAGACAGACTTGATTTATTAGGCTCCAAGCGAGATAACGAGCCCAGCACAGTAGGCGACTACAGCGAGAGCGAATTTTAATCGCCTGCAGCGGAAGATAAAAAGGCTTGACAACTTCTTTTCTTATTCCTCTTATCGCGCCTCTGCCTTCTGCCTTCCTTTAATCATAGCGGTTTTCAGTAGAGGTTTGCTGGTAGAAAACATGGACAGACTTGAATTCTTTGAATCAAATGGGGCAAGAATTTATGGCACACTTACCTTGCCTAATAGCTTAGAAAAACCCCCAGCTTGTCTCTTCATTGGAGGGTCTTTTCCTCAAACACGAGACGGAAATATAGATAATTCAAAAACCGATTGGTTTCCCACTCCTTTACCTGAGCGAAATCTATTCCGCGATGAAGCGAAAATTTTCCAACAAATTGGCATCGCTACCTTTAGGTACGACAAGCGAGGTTGTGGTCAAAGTGAAGGTGATTTTAACACGACCAGTCTGTTAGATTTAGTTGAGGATGCTCGAATAGCATTGCAATGGCTGCGACGTTTGCCAGAAATTGATTCCGAAAGAATAGGCGTTCTCGGTCAAAGCGAAGGTGCGGTTATTGCTTTAATGTTAGCCGCACAAGATCCTAACATTAGGTTCTATGTCTGGCAGGGAGGAATCTATAACAACCTAGAACAGATACTCAAATGGCAAGCAGAAGCGTTTTGGCAATCTGCTTTGCCTGATCGCGCTACGATCGATAACTTTAAGCAAAATGTCCCGCTGATGTATTGGATCTACAAACAGCTTGACGAGATAGTCGCTAGTGTTAAAAGTGGTGAAAATTTCTTCGAGTTGGGAGATAAGGATTGGTCAAAAAATTTGTATCTACAGAATTTAAAGGATCATTTCCAGAATCCACCTTCTTTCTTTGTGGACAAGGTAAAATGTCCGGTGCTGATTTTACACGGCTCCTTAGACCATAATACGCCCCCAGAAGAGGCATCGCTAATGCAACAAGCCCTATTGAAAGCTGAGAATAAGAAGGTAATAGCTCGCATTTTTCCTGGTCTCGATCACAGTTTTAGAAGACTCGATGAGCCTGATGAGGATTTTGTGACTGCGATGAAGAAACCTCTCGATCCAGTGATGCCCGAAGCGCTAACAAAACTTTTTCCTTTGTTAATTTAATTAAAGCATTACCATAACTTAACCCTTTCGACTAATTTAAGAGAATAGAATCGTATCAAGAGAAAAAAATCTGTAAATAATTTTACAGATTTTTGATTATGTTATGAAAGTTTGACAATGGGAACTCAAAAAGTTGAAAATGTAAATCAATCTCAAGAGGATGTGCCATCAGTCAATCCTAATAGTGACAGTTTCAAGTTTGAAACTTGGGCTATTGCTGTTCGATATCAAATGCTTGCTGCTCTCGAAAAAAGGTGGCGCTCCAGTCAAGCTGAAGTAGCACATTTAAAGTAAAACTATATCATATCACTTCTGTACTACTGTACAGACGTTTATCAAGAAAGGCAGAGGGCAGAGGATTTGGACAGGGGAGCAGTGAGCAAAGGGGTGAGGGAGACAAGGGGGATAAAATTACCCCCACACTTCCCACACTCCCCACACTTCCCCTGCCTACCTGCGGTGCAGTAGCTCTTGGTGCCTCATGACTTATTCAATCAACTCGACAGGAACGGAAAGACATCCGGTGCTGCGGCGAGGGGCCATATTCCTGTAGTGCCAGTAAATGCCGTTTAGTTCCATAACCTTTATTGGAGGCTAGATCGTAGTGGGAATATTTACCAGCTAGACGAACAATTAATTCATCTCGCCATACTTTAGCAAGGATACTAGCAGCAGCGATTATAGGGGAGCGGCGATCGCCTTTAACTAAGTTTTTTTGGGGTAGTGGCAATTCAGGAATAGGTTGCTTGCCATCAACTAAGCACATTTCTGGCTGTACTCTCAGCTTCAGCACGGCTCGTTTCATCGCCAGTAAAGATGCCTGCAATATATTTAGGCGATCGATCTCCTCGACAGTAGCATAGCCCAACGCCCATGACTTAACTGTCCCTTGAATCGGTTGAACTAATTCAGAGCGTTTTTTAGCTCCTAGCTGCTTGCTATCTTTAACCCCAATGGTAACTAATTCCGGTAACCCAGAGATAGGAACAACTGCTGCTGCTGCTACTACTGGTCCAAATAAGGCACCTCTACCTACTTCATCGACACCAGCAATTAATGCTTGCATCCCAGTTAGCTGCGGTATCTCAGAACAGTCCCAACTGGGAAATATTTGTTCTTCTGTCATTAAACTTGGGAAGTTTCGACCTCCTTAGCTGAAGAACGGCGACGACGACGACGAATTACAGGACGAGAATTATCCGATTCACCATTGTCTGTTTCTAGCTCGATCGCAGTCTCAGCTTCGCCATTAGTCTCTTGTGTAGAGGCAGATATCTCTTCGGTTGAGTCTGCTTCTCCAGGAAGTTTCAGCGAAACAATAACTGACTTAGGATCTTTGAAATCTTGCTCTAGCCCGATTAGTGGAGAAACTCCCATCAAAGCATAAATCTCCTGCTCGACAGCAGTCATTTCTACAGTCACTCTTTCGACGATTTCTTCATCTCTACGGGAAGAGCGGCTAGAGGGCGTTTTTTGTTTCTTCTCTTCTATAACAGCACTCTCAGTTTCTATCTCTACTGCTCCAACAGAGGGACGAGAATTTTCTAAGAGGGTAGGTTCTTGCTTGATTACTTCATTTAAGCGACGGCGACGACGGCGGCGAGTGTTATTATTCCCCACGCTTTGCTCTTGATAACTAGGATGATTGAGCAGTTCGAGTTGTTCGTTGCTATCTCTAGCAACCAAATCTAGCGGGGATTCTATCAATGTTTCCGTTTCTTCACTTGCTGGCTCTGACGACCTCAAGGTTAGCGTGGGAGGAATATAGCTGGGTACTTCTATAGGTTCTTCTTCCACTTCTCCAGGCAAATGTACTACATGGCCCAATCCGCTGCAAGTAGGACAGATTTTACCAAATAGTTCGTAGACGTTTTTCCCTTGACGCTTGCGAGTTAGTTCGACTAAGCCTAGTTCGGATAGTTGGGCGATTTGAGGTCTAGCTTTATCTGCTTTTAAGGCTTTATTAAAGTGTTCTAGCAGTTTGAGTTGGTCGCGGCGCGAATCCATATCGATAAAGTCAATGATAATCACGCCGCCGATATTGCGCAGGCGCAACTGGCGAGCAATTTCTGTGGCAGCTTCGCTATTGGTCCACAAAACGGTTTCTCTTGCAGTTGCCGAACGAGTGAAGGAACCGGAGTTGACATCAATTACTGTTAGCGCCTCTGTAGGTTCGATGATAATATAGCCGCCAGAGGGCAGGTCTACTCTTGGCTTGAGGGCTTCTCTAATTGCTGCATTAACACGGAAGTATTCTAAAATCGGCTGGCGTTCGCGATGATGATCGATTAACACTCCGGTTGGTGGACGACCGCCACTCCAATTAATTAGGTGTTGTTTGACTCGCTTTAAACCTGGGCTAGAGTCAACCACAATCCGATTGACATCAGCAGTGTACATATCCCTCAGCACGCGCTGAATAAAATCGTCATCTCGATTAAGTAGGGCTGGAGGTCTGGTGGAATTAGCCTGTTGCTGAATTATTTCCCACTGCTTTTGCAGGAATTCTAGGTCTTCCATGATCGCTTCTTCGGCTTTGCTTTCTGCTTCGGTGCGTACCAGTAAACCCATTCCTGCTGGCTTAATCAGAATTGCTAAAGCTCTTAGACGAGAGCGTTCATTTTCGTCTTTGATGCGTCTGGATAACTTTACCCCCTGTCCGTAAGGCATCAATACTAGATAACGTCCTGGTAAGGTAATATTGCCAGTCAATCGGGGACCTTTATTCCCGGTTGGCTCTTTCATTACCTGGACAAGTACTTTCTGTTGCGGCGTTAATAATTCTGTTATTGCCCCTGCTGTCTTCCTCAAACGCAGCGGTCCTAGATCGGTAACATGAATAAAACCATTGCGTTCGGCATCTCCAATATTGACAAATGCAGCATCTATACCTGGTATGACATTTTCTACAACGCCGAGATAAATATCGCCAACCTGCTGGTTACCAGTGGCAACGACAAGTTCTTGTATTTGATCTTCCCAGAAAACGCCAGCAATATGATGCTGCTCCGCGATAATAATTTGCTTTGGCATTCAATTTCCTCAAAATTCTGTAGCAGATTGATAAAC
>JBFRWL010000604.1:0-5949 GCA_051439565.1 Prochloraceae cyanobacterium | reverse complement strand
GTCCAGAAGATCTGACTTCAGAATCAACTAAAGAAGCGAGTCAGATGCTGGAAAGGGGGAAAGAAGCTGTAGCCGATCCCCAACGAGTAATTGCTTATTTGGTTACTACCGCCGAGCAAATTGCGATCGCGAAAGCCCAATATCTTTGGGGTAGCGCCCAACAAATTGGTTTAACGGTTGGAGGTGTTTTGCTTAATCAAGACTCAGATAGTAGTAGTTTAGCTAATGAATTTCAGCCCCTTCCCCTCACCTCTTTACCCACCATTGAGCAGGATAATTGGCAACCCTTAATCGATGCTTTGCCGAGTTTTACTCCTGCAACATCAATTCCCCAGCCAATTTCCATTGAGATTCGAGAAAACAAAATTAAAGTCTTTTTACCTGGATTTGATAAAAAACAAGTCAAACTAACTCAATATGGACCAGAAATCACTATTGAAGCAGGTGATCAACGGCGCAATATTATTATGCCGCCCCAATGGACTGGTCGTTCTGTCACTGGCGCTAAATTTAACAAGAAATATTTAGAATTATCTATTGGATAGTTATACTAAACTCTATCTTCTTCGTGCTGGTTGTGCCTGGCGGTTATTACCTCACCAGCATGAGAACTACTATAAGTATTGGTCAAGATTTTGAGCAATTAAAGTCAAGGGATCTAAAAAGACATTATCCATTGGATTAGAAGATTTTAAGTTATAAAATTTACTTAAGAGATGAATTTCCGTACATCCAGCGATCAAATAATTAACTTGATAAGTTGATTGAAGATATTGAATGATGTCTCGATCTAGAGAACTGACTCCCTTTTGTTTAATCCGATAAATCATTTCTTGAACTAATTCTTGATCCTGACTGTTTGGCAAAAAGATATCATCCTGTAACTTATTCCACAAAGGATGAGTTTGAAAAATTTGCATCTTTACAGTTCCTTTGGTGCAGATTAAGAGCAACTTCTGAGAATATTTGGCAACTGCGTTAAGACTCACATCAATTAAGTTGATAATCCGTTGTCGCAATTCCTGAGGAAGGGAAGGTAATAAATAATGGGAAGTAATACAGCAGATCGCGATTTTGGAAACCTGAAATTTAGATAATTGCTCTAACGCTTGCTGCAAGCGTTGCCGTAAAATTGTGTCATCTCCTCTCAGTATTGCTTCTGTGCGATCAGGAAAACTAGGATCGGAATAGAGGATGACTTGGGGAGTGTCTTGTTCAAATTTTTGGGGGGGATTATATTCATAAATGGTCTTGACAAATTCTGCCGAAGCTAAAGGACCCATTCCCCCTAAAATTCCTAATCTTTTCGGCTGAACATTTGACATTCTCTCCTCCAAATTAATAGATAATTATATTTTTTCTAGCAAGAGGTCTATTCAAGATCGGCATTAAAGCTATCAATTAGTTCCTGAGTTTCAGTAGTAGTTGCGATCGGAATATCTGATAAACAAGTACTTCCATAAGCAGGAAGCGTTTCCAAAACTGTCTTAAATTGCTGCAAAATTTGACGAATAGCAGTCATCTCAAACTGCTGGGAATCATAGCTGATGACTACTGAGATGGAGGAATTCAACTCAACTGTCACACTAAGAGGATAATTACTGCTGAATGAGGAGCGACAACCCAGAATTTTGAGAGAGCCTTCTCCAGAGAGCAAAGAAGCATCTATAGGATAATTTTCTACAGTGATAAAACTCTCGAACAAAGGAGTTCCGCCATTGAGTTGACTCCACTGTTGAATTTGCACCAAAGAATTATACTGATATTCCAGCCTTTGAATCTGTTGCTGTTGAATTTGTTGGAGCCAGTCAAGAAGCGAAACCTCTCCACAGACCTGAACTCGCACAGGAAGAGTATTAATTAACAATCCTACCATTGACTCAACTCCCTCCAGTTCTGGCGGTCTTCCCGAAACAGTTCCGCCAAAGATCACATCCTCTTCTCCGCTGTATCGACTCAAAAGTAAGGCAAAACTCCCCTGAATTAATGTGTTAAAGGTTAAGCGATGGGATTTCGCCCAAGTATTGAGTGCTGCTGTAGTTTGTGGTGAAAGCGCAAATTCTTGCTCGGCATATTCTATTTGGTGCTCATTAAATTTTGCAACTGTTTGCTCTATACCCCAGCGGGTAGGTGCCTTAACCCCCTTGAGAGCTTGATACCAAAAGACTTGAGCTTGACTGTTATCTTGTTGTTGTAACCAAGTAATATAATCTTTATACAAGGGACTAGGAGGTAAATTAATATTTTTCTCCTGGCATAAAGCTTCATATAGGGTAAATACTTCTTTAAAAATTACCGAATTACACCAACCATCTAGTATTAGGTGATGATGACTCCACAGCAGTTGATACCGATCGCTCGCGATTTGGAATAAAGCCATCCGCATTAAAGGAGGACGATCCAAAGCAAATCCTCTTGGTAAATCCTGCTTGAGATAAATATCTAATTTTTGTTCTTGCTCCGTAGGCGATAAATCAAGCCAATTATGCTCTGTCCAAGGTATCGCGATCGCTGTTGGTACTACTTGTAGCGGATTGGTGAGATTTTCCCAGACAAAAGCTGTTTTCAAACTATCATGTCGATTAACCACAGTCTGCCAAGCTTCTTTAAAAGCTGCAACATTAAGAGAACCCTGTAAGGTGAAAAGTTTTTGTTGACAGTAGAGGTTAGACTCTTGATGATAACGACTATGGAACAGAATTCCTTGCTGGAGAGGCGAAAGGGGATAGATATCGGCGATCGCGTCAAACTTGTTCTGAATTTGCGCCAGTTGCAGTTTAGTCAACCCCAACTCAGGAGTCATGGGAAGAGTTTGAGATTTATTGCTGTCTAGAAGCTCCTCGATTAGCTTCTTCAGGGCTGTGAGCAGATCTTGGGCTAACTTTTCAATGGTTGCGCGTTGATAACGCTCACTACTATAAGTCCATTCAAAATGCATGTGACCATTAATCACCACCACATCGATATTAATTTCATGGGTGCGCTGACTAGAACCATTTCTTTCCTGACCTCGTTGCTCCATAACTATAGGGAACAGACTGGAAAATTGATTAAATTGCCCTAAATAGTTGAAGCAAATCTCTGGTTGGGGCAAGTTTTCTAACTTACTCATAATCTCTTGATTATTACAGAGATAGCGTAATAATCCATAACCAATGCCATGATTAGGACAAGCACGCAGTTGCGCTTTAACCGACTGTAATGCGATCGCAGGTTCAGTCCCTGGCTCCCATGTGAGCAATTGGGGAAAATGAGTCGTAAACCAGCCCAGGGTACGGGAAAGATCCACTTCTTCAAACAGATATTCCCGTCCATGACCTTCCAATTCTACTAATAAGGAATTTTCTCCTGTCCAGCTATTGTAAGTAAACAATAAAGCAGTCAACAGTAGATCGTTGATTTGAGTATTATCAATGCTAGATACCTGCTGCAAAGCCAATTGAGTATGATTGCTATCTAAGGTAACCGTCATAGTCTCGGCAGTAGCAAAGGTGTTAGTCCCCTCGTTAAAGTCTTTCGGCAGAGGAGCAGCTTGAGTTGGAGCTTGCTCTAACCAATAGTCCAGTTCTTGGAAAACCCTGATTCCCGAAGCATATTCAGTTAGTTTCTGCGACCAATATTTAAAAGAAGTAGTTTGAGCAGGTAATTGAATTTGGTTTCCTGCTTCAACTTGTTTGTAAGCTGTCTCCAAATCCTCTAACCAAATTCGCCAAGAAACCCCATCGATTAACAAATGATGAACTACTACTAATAAGCGTCCTGGTTTATCTCGACCGCAGTCAAACCACACTACTTTCATTAAAGGAGAAGTGGCTAAATTTAAACTGCTTTGAATTTCGCTAGCTTTTGTGGAGATAGTACTTGCTAATTCTGCTTCTGGAGTAGCAGCAAGATTGACATACAAGCAAGGAACTTTTGCCAACCTATCTCCATAACGCTGTTGCCAACCTGATTCTGTGAACTCAAAATACAACCCAAGACTATGATGATGACTGCTCAAAGCTTGGATAGCTGTTTCGAGGTAATCTTGCCTCAAATTAGCTGGTGTTTCCACTAGCATCGACATATTCCAATGAGCGGGGTGAGGAAGTTCCTGCTGAAAGAACCAATGTTGAATCGGCGTTAAAGGTACTTGACCCGTCACTTCCCCCAATTGGATTTGCGGCAGCTCGCTTTGACTGATACTGGCTAACTCGGCAATGGTTTGATGATGAAATAGTTGCGTCGGAGTTAATTTCAGTCCCGCTGCTTTAGCTCTGGCAACGATTTGGATACTAAGAATCGAATCTCCCCCTAGTTCAAAGAAATTATCATTAACTCCTACCTTTTCTATCCCTAGAACTCCCGCCCAAATTTTGGCTAAGATCTGTTCTTGGGCAGTTCGTGGCGCAATATAGAGAGAATCTAAATCACTTCGGGTTGTGGTTACTGCCGGTAAAGCATATCGATCTAATTTACCATTGGCGGTAAGTGGCAAGCGCTCCAAAATCATAAAAGCCGCAGGAATCATATATTCTGGTAGTTTTTCCTGCAAGTAATGACGCAGTTCTTTGAGAGTAGGAGGGTTAATGTTATTTTCAGGAAGAATATAAGCGACCAGGCGTTTTTCATCGGTTGTTTTCTCTGATACCATAACCACGGCTTCCGCTACTCCCTGATAACGATTTAACAGGGTTTCGATTTCTCCTAACTCAATACGAAAACCATGAAGTTTTACCTGATGATCGAGCCTTCCTAAGAATTCGATATTGCCATCTGGTAGATAGCGGGCTAAATCTCCCGTACGATACAAGCGCTCATAAAGTGCAAATTTGTGTTTTTTAAGAGTATCAGACTGCTTATCTGCCCTTTGTAGTTTAAATTTGGCTTCTCTATGAAACCACTGACCCCTAGTGATTTTAATTTTTAATCTTTGATTTTTGATTTTAATTTTTAATCTTTGATTGAAAGGATGGGAATTGAAGCTTTCTGAGGCCAAGTTAGGCTGATTCAGATAGCCTCGGGCAAGATTATTCCCCCCAATATATAATTCTCCGGGATAACCTAGAGGAACAGGACTTAATTGCTCATCCAGGAGGAAAATTTGGGTATTAGGTAGGGGCTGTCCTAGGGGAACGGTTGCGGAATTTTTGACCAATTCTTCGGTTGGGACAGCATAGGTGAGCACTCCTACAGTGGTTTCTGTCGGACCGTAATGATTGAGAATCTGACAGTTGGGCGCTAAGCGTTGCACTTGTTCGACCAATGCCCAAGAAAGTGCTTCTCCTCCTAGGACTAGTCGTTTACGAGGTAGAATTTGAGCTTGGTTGGGCAGATCCTTGAGTAACGCCCGAAGATGACTAGGAACGATTTTCAGACAATCAATGCCTCCTTGCTCTTCGAAGTAGGCTCCTAATGCTACGGGATCGGTAATATTGTCTTGAGAAATAATATGCAAACAACCTCCGCTACACAGGGCAGGGAAGATGACTGTATTCCCTAAATCAGCTCCCAACGTAGATATGAGGGCGTAACTGGCATTTGGAGGCAAATTTAGCCGTTCTGTAATTCCCTCAAGATAGTTGAGCAGTTGTCGATGTTCAATCGCGACTCCTTTGGGAGTTCCCGTTGAACCAGAGGTATAGATAACATAGACTAAGTTTTTTGGGGTAACTTTAGTGATTAAGTTTTCTTCCCGGTTGTTGAAGATCGCTTCCCAGTCTTTTTCGAACTCAATGATACTTCCAGAATAAGCTGAAATCTGACCCGTTAGGCTTTGTTGAGTGATGAGAATCTTCGCTTGACTATTTGTTAGTATTAATCTAACTCGTTCTTGAGGCAGTGTCGGTTCTATAGGGACATAAGCCCCTCCCGCTTTGAGAATAGCCATTAATGCTACAATCATCAATGGAGAACGCTCAAGAAAAATAGCCACACGCTCGTCAGCACTAATTCCTTGCTCTTGTAGGT
>JBFRWL010000603.1:0-5753 GCA_051439565.1 Prochloraceae cyanobacterium | reverse complement strand
GATCATATTGGGATTCTTCAAATTATCAAATCAACAATCTGGTTGTTCGAGCCATTTCTCTAGTAGTTGGGTCATCAGGGCGGAAAAATCTCGTCCCTGTTCGTCATCCATCAGCAGAATCTTAGCTTTTTTGTGGGCTTGTTTGGGCAGTAAAACA
Organism: Prochloraceae cyanobacterium; assembly: GCA_051439565.1. GTDB lineage: Bacteria > Cyanobacteriota > Cyanobacteriia > Cyanobacteriales > JBFRWL01 > JBFRWL01. The sequence continues at coordinate 5,596 of JBFRWL010000603.1, read as the reverse complement.
CCTACTGTTTTGTAATTAGGATCGCTTCGTTTGCCTATTTTTTCTTCTGGTTCGGCGGTTGTGGAAGCTGGTTCTGATTTACTAGATTTCTCTTTAGTTTTGGATTTGGTCACTGACTCTAATTTTTGGCGGGGTTGAGTTTTTTTGGTCTTCGGAGTTGAAGTGGCAGCTTTCTTGGCTGTTTTTGAAGTTGAAGTAGCAGGAATACTGCTAGAGGTGGTATTTGGTGGGGATTGGGATTTCAACTGTTGATTTTCAGTGTCTTTTGGTTGCTTCTCCTCTTCGGAGAAATCATCTTTTAAAAAATTAAATTTATTGGCACTCATTGAGAATCTCCTCTCCTACAGCTACATAATCACTCCAAGCATCTTTAGCTCTACGATCTTTGACTTCATAAACTGGAATGCCTTGTAAGGCTGCTCGTTTAAACGCGATGGCATTACGAATGTCTGTTTTGAACAGAGATAATCCAGCTTCGGAAAGCATTTCTCTAGTTTCTTCTCCATCTCGTGTGGGTTTGGGAGGAACTATGGTGAGTAGAATTTTATATTTGTCAGTTCCAATTTCTTTGAGGGCTTTTACGGTCAGAGACAGGGCTTTAATGGATAGGCTGTCAGGGGTGCAAGGAATGATTAGTAAATCACATCCTTCTGCTAGAGCTTCTAGCTCATCTCTATCTGGTCGGGCAGCCGTATCGATGATGACATTTTCATAATTACGATAGTATTTAGGGGCAGCTTTTTCATCAACAACCTTAAAGGGCAATAGATTTTTTTCTGCCCATGAAAGGCAACTGCGATTATCGTCTCCATCAACTAAAAGCACGCTTCCTCGCTTTTGGTGAAGATATGTAGCCAGATGGATAGCGGAAGTGGTTTTGCCTACACCGCCTTTAAACGATGTCATGGTGATAATCATTGCTCTCGGCTATTTGTTTAAACGTTTATACGCTTTAATGACTAAGTGGTTATTTACTTGACAACTTGGCATTCGTTTGTCTAACCATTTAAACGTCTAATCGTCAATATTGCAAGCTCATTGATTATACGTTTAAACAATTAAACATTAATACGTCTAATTGTTTATTTGTTAATACGACTAAGCGTTCATTCGATTAGCTGCATAAACAATTAGACTTCTAGCTGATTATTTATATTATCGATTAAACGATTAAACATAAGAACGTCTAGCTGTTTAATTATATATATATCTATACGAATAATCATTTATTCGATTAGACAGTTAATCGACTAGACGTTTTGTTGATGAGTTATACGAACGATTAAACACTTAGACAATTAAATGATTAAACGTTTATACATCTATAGACCTATACATTTATCGGAACTGGATTCGAGAATAGGTAGTCTCTACAAAATAGTGGAGGTAAGACTAAAATCAGATTTCTAGACGAAAACAAAGTTATCGCTGTCGAGGTCACTTGCCTGAATGCCTGTCAGGATAGCTATGTCCGTATCTAAAGCAGCAATCAAGGCATCGTCTCCTTGTTGAGTGAGGGAAAGGTCATCAAAGTTTAATCCCAGATCGCCAATGCCTAGTACATCAGCATCCAATTCAAAATCGGTAATTGTATTGGGACTACTTGGTAAAGCAGCGTTAGCAATCCAAAACTGGTCTGCTCCCTGACCACCATTGAGAAGGCTCTCACCATCTCCAGCAAACAGAAGATCGTCGCCATTCCCTCCAAATAAGCGATCCCTGACACCAGCAAAGAGGATGTCTTTTTCATCACCACCAAATAGCCGGTTATTTCCCGTGCCTACTGCGGCATTAAGGATATCGTTGCCAGCTTCCCCAAACAGTCGGTTATTGCTGCTAGCAAACAGTTCGTCGTTGGCTGCGCCGCCAAAGAGCTGATTATTACCAGTGCTTTGAGAAGCATCGACGATATCGTTACCGTCGCCAGCAAAGACAATTACCGAGCCGTCAAAAATGTTCAGCTCATCATCTTCAGGAGTACCGAAAACTAATTCAGTCTCTTGCTCGTCACGGATTAGCTCAGCATTGAGAATGAAACGTCCGTTACTGAAGCCGTCTGCACCACTTCCCTCTACGGTTGGATCGTAGTTGAAGTTGCTATAACTGCTAACGCCAACGGCGTAGGTGCCGTCGTCGGGTACCTCAAATTCTATCTCTGAGTCTAAGCTGCCTGAGTCATCGTTGACGGCAAGCTCGTTACCGCTGGAGTCGAACACCCGCAAGATCGTATCGAGGTCGGAAATCCCAGCTCCGGCGGCATCGGTATCGAAGATAACAACTTCACCTTCCTCGAGCTCGAAGAGCACGAGATCTACCTCGTTGAAGCTTGGCGAGACATTGGGATTGTCGCCAATAAATCCTGAAAGAGCGACAGAACCTTGCTCACGCAGCACCTGCGTGAAGTCGCTTGCCTGATTCAGCGTGTCATTGGGCTCAACAAGGTCAATTTGCTGCCCGATGAATGCAGGACGGAGTGTTGGATCTCCCTGCATTGTCATTCCGTAGAACCAGTCAACTTTCCAGTCTTGGCTCGGATCATTAGTTGGTGCAGCATTTGAATCAAACCACTGCAAAAACGCTTGTCCCATGCTGTCACCACTGGCTTGTGGTATATAAAACTGCTCAAAATTAAGCATACTACCGGTCTTGGTGCTACCAATAGCGTTAATAATATGGTCACTCGTGAACGAATAGGCACCAATTAGATTGTTTGGCACTGTAAAATCGGCACTTGAACAGTTAAACATATTTAGGAAACCGATTTTAGGATTTATATCAACGATATCTGAACTCGTAATAATACCACCGCCAACGCCAGCAATAGAATGACCCTGCGGCCAGCTATGAATAGTCTCTAAGAGCGTCTCAGCATTCTGGCTTAGGACATCAATGTATGTTTCGCGTGTAGTCTCGTTTGGAGCGCGAATTTCATCTACGTCAGAATACAGAGGTGAAAGCACACCCTGGAAAGAGTTTTGCCAATCATCATCAGCAAAGATAATTCCTCGGTCTTCATATGAGAGTTCACCTGTTCTAACACGATGGACTTTTTCTAAGTAGGCATTGATAAGTTCAGCCTCGCTTTTCTCTGTAATATCTCCAAGGTTGCTGGCAGTTAGCCTCGAGATATAGATCTCAGGACCAACGTCACCAGTATGCGAATCCAGTCCTTGTTGGTTAAAGACATATTCCCCGTCAAGATCCATGAAATACAAATCGTGCGGATATATGGTCGGAGTAGAACCGTTGTAGTTATCCTCGCTTGTAAACTCAACAAATGGCAAATCGCCAACGAATAGAGCACCTTCTAAGCTAGCATCTATCCATCGGTTCTGGAGTTCAGTGCGAAGTTCTTCAGCAGAGCCAGAAAACTCCTGGATTCTTACGTCGTAACCTTCTGTGCGGAGATCATTGGTATAAACGTCGAGGGATGAGCCAACAGCAGATAGCAAGCCTGGTTCAACATAGACGTCGAAAACTCCACTCCAGGTTGGCACTTCCTCAAGTATTCTGCCTTCTACTTCGGAGCCCGTTTCATCAATGACACTAGCTTTTACGAGGCTTTTAAGTGAATTTGCTCCATCACCTGTAACAGAGTCGATAGAGTTTTGAATGCAAGTTTCGGGATCCGTTAATTTCATAATACAAACTCCTCAGAATGCGACGACTTAGGAGGACAGTCGACAGGTAGAGTCGGCTGTCCCCTACTTAGATGAGAAGACTAAAATATTATTGGCTTTACAAAAGTGCTCAACCTTTTTAATAGTAAAATTACATTATTTCTAGCATTAAAACTGTGTTGTTATCAAAACTTTATACGAGTATTTTCGGTAAGTATAATTACTTAAAAACATCCATAAATTTTCTAGATATCATCCGATGCTTTAGAAGCTGTTTAGAACTCTTTCATAAATATTTTTAAGTAATTAAAGGGCTAAGTTCAACTCATTTTCGTAAAAAGAAGCAGCATAAATAAATCTTTAGATAATGTAGATTCAGTTAACTCAAGCCCTGAGCTAGTAACTAATTTGTAGAGTAACAGAAGCCCGCACAGTTTGTTCACCACCAATGATAGGTGTACTCTCCTGAGGAACTCTTCTTAACTGTTGCTCTGCTTGAATCATCCTGGGTTGAGGAAGACTAGCCCCATTAACTTGAATACTTACAACCTCCTTGGCAACAAAATTTAAAGCTCCCAAAACTGCATCCGCCTGTTGCTGCGCGTCTGTAGTTGCTTGACGGAGAGCTTCTTTTTGTGCAGCAGAAATTGCCTTTTCAGTGGCGGTAAAACTCACCCCATCGATGCGAGTAGCTCCCGCTTTGACTGCTTCATCTAACAGCGTCCCAACTTGCTCGGTCTGGAGACGAAAGTTGACCGTATTTGTGCCAATATAACCCACCAATCGCCTTTCCTTGTTATTGTATTGATAGTTTGGTTTTAGGCGAATGCCAGCAGTCTGTAGCCGTTCAACCTGGCGAGCACGCAAGAAATCAACAACGGCTGAGGTGCGCTTGGCGACTTCCTGCTGTACCTCTGTTGCGGTTTGACCCTGAATTTCCACTCCAAGTTGCACTTGTGTGAGGGTAGTGGGAATCCTTTCTATCCCCTCTCCAGTAACTGTCAATGTCCGCAATACTTGTTCTTGAGCCAATGCTGGATTCATCGAAACTAAACTGAGAAAACTGGCGACCGCCAACGCTATCAAAAAACGCTGGCAAGGTAAAGTAAATTGACCTATCTTCATATCATCACCCCGAAGGAAAAGTTAGACAAAATTGGACAACCTTCTCGCTTTCCTAGGTTAGGGATTGCTAATTTTTCGTTTAGGACAGGCGTGGGGAGGGGGCTTGTTTCTACAAGAGTTGTCGGGAAAACCGATAACAATGGTAATTTAAGCCCTCTTCCCGCGAGCATTTTTATTATCAATAAACCTAGTTTTGTTATCAATAAGTAGCTCGATAGCCCGCGGTTGTCCAATTTTGTACAGTTTCATTGGAGTCCTTGAGAAGCTTCAACTTGAGTAATAGGGGGTTCGTGCCATAGGGGGCAGCCTGCTTCCGCGAGCGAGTTGTTGACGCTTCATTTGGCGAGCACCAATGGTCAAAGTGCTCGGCTTCGCTGCCTCGCGCGAGCGAGCTCGCGCCCATTCGCTGATCCACTCTAGTTTCTAGAGCTAGGAGATATCGGCTGAAAAGCCCATTCCATAAACCTTCTAGACAAGTTTGTCCTTTACTGAAATTCTGACTCTGTCATCAACGAAAAATTTACAACTGGAATCTTTTCGTTCGGCCAGAATCACCTATAATTAGCATAAATCTCAGACAAAACATTAATGATGTATTTTGTCCAATTAGCTGTTTCTGATGGCGTAAGCGTTACTGACTCCCGAGCTAATTGAAGATTATCGGCTAATATCCGCTCCATGAATTCTGAATACTCTGGAAAGGTCAGTTCTTCTATGGCGTTGATTACTAACTCATCACCTTGTTCGTATTTGCTGAATATTAAAGGCCAGACCAATTTCCCTTTTTCTCGACAGTAGGACAGGAATTGAACGTATGCTTCTGATTGGGCAAACATTTGGGGATTGCTGTG
>JBFRWL010000602.1:0-5458 GCA_051439565.1 Prochloraceae cyanobacterium | reverse complement strand
AGCCGTCAATTCGCACTCTAATCAGATTTTCTTTACCTAAGTGTTCTACCAAATACACTTGACCTTTAATGGTCTGGGCATCAGAAGTTCCAGCCAGGCTGATATCTTCAGGACGAATGCCCAAAACGATGTGCGGCGGGACTGTGGGCAGAGCGGGCAAGGGAAGGGAGAAATTCCCTAAAACGGCTACCCTTCCTTTGCATTTAAGGGTTAGTAAATTCATCTGAGGGCTGCCCACAAAACCCGCAACAAACAGGTTTGCTGGGTGGCTGTAAATTTGATGAGGAGTGTCAATCTGTTGCACTAAACCATCATACAGGACAGCAACTTTACTCGATAAGGTCATTGCCTCTGTTTGATCGTGAGTCACGTAGACCACAGGTTTGTTCTGTTCTTTAAACAACTGTTTGAGTTCTGCCCTAACTCTTTCTCGCAATAAGGCGTCGAGATTACTCAGAGGTTCGTCTAATAAGAATACATCTGGTTGACGCACCAAGGCACGAGCAAGGGCTACCCGCTGCCTTTGCCCTCCAGACAACTGACCGGGTTTGCGATTGAGTAATTCCTCTAATCCTAGCTTGTCAGCTGACTCGCGCACTCGACGCTCAATTTCCGCTTTAGGTATTTTCCGCAGTTTTAAGGCTGTGCCAATGTTTTCGGCTACTGTCAGATGAGGATAGAGAGCATAACTTTGGAACACCATCGCAATATTGCGCTCGCCTGGTGCTACTCTATTCATTTTTCTCTCCCCCACCCCTTTTGTAGACTAAACGGTTTAGTTTGCCAGAGGGTAACCTTAAGGGGGCCGTAGTGACCCTCGATGCCATGGGAACCCAGCTTGAGATTGCAGCTCAAATCAAGAAGGCTGAAGGCGACTATGTGTTGGCCCTTAAAGGCAATCAAGGAAAGCTTAGCCAGCAGGTCGAAAAATGGTTTGAGCATTCTTTCGTCGCGCTAGGCACGCGGCGCGTCTCGTTATCGGTTGGAGGTTTCAGTCGGGCGGGTTCATCCTGGTGTTGAATGTACTTTAAGAGAGTTTCGATATTAGCTCTTCCTCCTACGCTAATCACTGCATAAGCTCGGTTCCAGAAATATGGTTTCCAGAAATATTTCCGTAAATGTTGGGCGTATTCATTACGTATGCGCCGAGAAGAAACTGATGTCTGTACCATTTAAACTAAAGCCACAAAAACTAGAAGGAGAAGTAGTATGTGCAGTTGATCTTGGCATAAACACATTAGCTACCGTGAGTATCGTCAATAATTGCGGCACTGTGACGGCTAGACAATTTTTCCATCCACCCGCCGACATAGACCGTAGAGATAAGCGCGGCAAAATAGTTAGTCGTAAAGCTAGATTAACCAAAAAGTTACATCGCGGTTTTGCTAAAGATAATTATCGTAAAGCTAGACAAATTAACGTTAACATCGCCCATCAAATATCTCGAAAGATAGTCAATTTTGCTGTTAATAATGGTGCTAGTGTTATTATCTTCGAGCAATTAAAAGGATGGCGGCCTACTGGCGGCAGAAAACGCTCTAGTCTCAGACAAAGATTTCATGGTTGGTTGCATCGTCGTTTAGTCTTGATAAGCGAGCAAAAGTTTGAAGAGATGGGCGGAAACACAGAGTTTGTTTATGCGCGAGGCACATCTTCTTGGGCTTATGATGGGTCTGGGAAGGTGAAGCGAAGTCAATCAAACTACTCTCTAGCAACATTTACGTCGGGCAAGCAATACAATGCCGATTTGTCCGCATCTTATAACATCGCGGCGCGATATCTAGCAGACAAGCTTAAGCTGACCCGCAGAAATGACGGGCGGTTGTCTGATGGCCAAAGTTCCTCAGACAAGCAGAGAATGCCTGCTACTCTGTCTCTTCTCTGGGATAGAGATGCCCCTCATGTACGCGCAGCGTCATGAGAGGGAGTATTCACCAAGCGAGCGCTTCTAACTGGCAAGGAATTGAGCACAGCTATGATGAGAGAGTAGAAAGCGGGCATCATCGCCGAGAAACTCGTTGCTGTTGGGCGGTGCCGATTACTCAATTACCACCGTTGCATCGGCAACGGCAGTGGCAGGTCTTAACCACTGTCGTCATGGTTAAGAGTAGACGGCAGTTATGGAACAAAACTACGACTACTGTTCGATTCTACATCAGTAGCCTGGAGGCGGATGCACCACGGCACAACCGAGTGATTCGCTCCCATTGGAGTATTGAAAATAGTCTGCATTGGTTGCTAGATGTTACCTTTAATGAAGATGCTAGTCGGATTCGTCAGGGCCATGCTGCGGAAAATCTGGGTTTATTGCGCCGTTTGAGTGTCAACTTACTCAAGCGCGAACCATCTAAGCAGAGCCTGAAGATCAAGCGCTATCAGGCCGGCCTCGACAATGACTACAAAGATGAAAATCCTGGCAGCCAGCGCTGCTGCCTGAACAGTTAGTGCAGATAGATGGGAGACTGATAGAGATAAGTTTGAGGAGATGAGCGACTGACTAAATCAGGTTCTGCGTCCTGATAATTAATCAGCACAGGGCTGACAACAGAATACTAAATTATCGAGTTCGAGTTTTGTTTAAGTCAAAGCTTGAATTGTGTAGCCAAATTTTAGAGCAGATTATATCAATTTGAGAACTCGATTAAGATGCGATTACCCTGTTTTCAATTGGGCGGAAACTCTAAAGGTATTGTTCCCAGTAATCCCTTACGAAAATCATTTAATAGCTGACGGGCTGCGCGTTCGGTATCTTCTTGATAACGCACGTTTCCTAAACTATCTAGGTACTCTTCCCCAGTCAGAGCAATAGGATCGAGATCGTAGCGCAACTGTAGCACCTGTGAAAAGTCTAACTCTAGCAGTAAATCGACTAAAGCTGCTGCTATCCGCTGATTGTCGTAAGCAGCCTCGCCAATATCTTCACAAATGGCTAATTTAACTGCATCTTTCTGATTTGCTAATTTACCAGGAATTACCCCAGGAGCGTCCAGCAACTCGATTTCTGTCGAAATACGCACCCATCGCAGTTGCCGCGTTACCCCTGCACGACGAGCACTTGCTACCATTTTACGCCCTACTAAACGGTTAATCAGGGCTGATTTGCCCACATTAGGAAAGCCGATGACAACGGCGCGAACTGGACGAGGACGCATACCGCGATCGCGCCGCCGCTTATTCATTTGCTCCCCCGCCACCTGCGCTGCTTTAGTGACTGCCTTAATTCCCTTTCCCTTTTGAGCATCAGTCAAATAAAGTTTCTCCCCTTGTACCTCAAACCACTCCAACCACTGCTGGCAAACTGAAGCAGGAATCATATCGATTCGGTTGAGAACTAAAAGCCGTGGCTTATTCCCAATCCAATTGGCTACCTCAGGGTGATGAGAAGCTAAAGGAATTCTCGCATCTAGCACCTCTAAGACCACGTCAACTTTTTTGAGCTGTTCTTTCAGTTGCCGTTCTGCTTTGGCAATGTGACCTGGATACCATTGAATAGGAGGAGTTGACATAGATAAGTTAGAAGTCACGAATAACTTTTGGATAACTTTGGTTAAGAACAAAGATCGCCGATCGTAGTTGACAGGCGATCGCAGCCAAATAACTAAGGAACTACCAAAACCGGACAGGGGGAAAGGTTAATTACCTTAGTAGTAACGCTGTCAGCGACTCCTTCATCCGTCAAACCCAATCCTCGACAACCCATGACAATCAAATTGGCATTAATTTCATCTGCTACATCGCAGATGATAAAAGAAGGCATTCCTTCCCGTTCCATGACTTCTGCTTCGATACCTTGCTGAGCAAATAGCGCTTGAGCGCCTTGGAGTAATTTGGCAACAGTGTCTGCTGAACTCATTACACCCGCATTGGAAACTTCTTCTCCTGAAGCTGTCTGTTCTACAACAGATAGCAACACCAAACGACTGTTATAGGTTTTAACAATATTAGCAACAGTCTCGGCTGCTTCGCGGGCTTCTCGACTTTGGTCAACGGGAAACAACACAGTTTTAAACATACTACAATCTACCTCTGGTACACCCACTCCGGTACAATCTGCAAGAGAGCTATCACACACTTATATTGAATCTATTTCAATACTTAGGGTGAGAGTTTTAGGACAAAGCAACAAGCTAATTTAATATTTCGCAAGAAAAATAAGCCATTAGGAGGTAATTGGCTGTGCCCAAGAAAACTGTAGCAAATTTATCAGAAGCTGATTTAGCAGGAAAGAGAGTTTTAGTCAGAGCAGATTTTAACGTACCTTTGGATGATAGCCTAAAAATTACTGACGATACCCGGATTCGTGCAGCTTTACCCACTATTCAAGATTTAATCAAAAAGGGCGCTAAGGTAATCGCTTGCAGCCATATGGGTCGTCCCAAAGGTCAGGTGAAAGAGAATCTGCGCTTAACACCAGTTGCCAAGCGCCTCTCGGAATTGCTGGGACAAGAGGTAGTCATCTGCGAAGACTGTATAGGTGATTCCGTTACTGCTAAGGTTAACGCGATGCAAAATGGTCAAGTTATCTTGTTGGAAAATCTTCGCTTCCACGCTGAAGAAGAGAAGAACGCCCCAGAATTTGCCAAGCAGTTGGCAGCTAATGCAGATTTATATGTTAATGATGCCTTTGGTACAGCTCACCGCGCCCACGCTTCCACTGAGGGGGTGACTCACTATCTTAGCCCTTGTGTGGCTGGATATTTAATTGAGAAAGAACTCAATTACTTACAAAACGCAATTGAAAATCCCCAACGTCCCTTAGCGTCAATTATCGGCGGTTCTAAAGTTTCCAGCAAAATTGGCGTGATTGAAACCCTGCTGGAGAAGTGCGATAAGCTACTGATTGGCGGGGGCATGATTTTTACTTTTTACAAGGCACGTGGTTTAAGTGTCGGTAAGTCTTTGGTAGAAGAAGATAAACTGGATTTGGCCAAGTCTCTGGAAGCGAAGGCAAAAGAGAAGGGTGTGGAACTGTTATTACCCACAGATGTAGTAGTTGCCGATAAGTTCGCTGCTGATGCTAATTCTGAAACTGTCAGCATTGACAATATTCCCGAGCAATGGATGGGTTTAGATATTGGTCCTGATTCTGTGAAAAAATTCCAGGAGGCTTTATCTGATTGTAAAGCTGTTATTTGGAATGGCCCGATGGGAGTATTTGAATTTGATAAGTTTGCAGTAGGAACGGAAGCGATCGCACGCACTTTGGCTGACCTTACTGGCACAGGTGCTACTACTATTATCGGTGGCGGAGACTCAGTAGCGGCTGTGGAAAAAGTTGGAGTTGCCGATCGCATGAGCCATATTTCTACAGGTGGTGGTGCTAGTCTGGAATTACTTGAAGGTAAGAAACTTCCTGGAATTTTAGCTTTAGATGAGGCATAAAATTTGCCGATCAACTTAAGCTAGGAAATTTTGGTGGTGAGAAGGTATTAGGTATTAAGCATTAGGTAAATCGTGC
>JBFRWL010000601.1:0-3248 GCA_051439565.1 Prochloraceae cyanobacterium | reverse complement strand
AATCCAAACCACTTTGGGGTCTACCATACCCGCTCGCGACCGCTCTTGAGAAATTTCTCCTCCAGTATATTCTTCGCTGTAGGTAACTTCTGGCCAGCCATAGTTTTCCCCAGCTTCCACCAGATTTAGTTCATCCCCTCCTCTAGCACCGTGTTCCGTTGACCATAACCTATTATTGACTGGATCAAAAGTCATGCCTTGAATATTACGATGTCCGTAACTCCAGATAGCAGGCTCGGCAGTTTCTGAGTCAAAAAAGGGGTTGTCTGGCGGAATAGAGCCGTCATCGTTTAAGCGAACCACTTTACCGAGATGAGAGTTGAGATTTTGAGCTTGTTGGCGAATTAAGTCTCCATCCAGTTGAATTGGTGGGTTTCCTCCATCACCGATCGTCACTAACATCGTATTATCGGGCAGCCAAACAATGCGCGAACCAAAGTGTTGACCTCCTGCTTTTGTTTGGGAAACTTCAAAAATCACCTCTAAATTTTGTAAGGCTGAACCATCAAAGGTTGCTTTAGCTACTCTGGTGAGGTTTGCTGTTTCGCTACCGTGAGAATAGGTAAGATAGATCGAGCGATTTTCGGCAAAATTTGGGTGGAGGGAGACATCCATTAAGCCCCCTTGACCAACAGCGAAAACTTCGGGAACTCCTGCGATTGGTTGCGTTTCTAAGACTCCATTACGAGCGATTCGCAACCTACCTACTCGTTCGGTAATTAACATTGCTCCATCTGGTAGCCATGCCATGCTCCAAGGGCGTTCTAAACCCTTTAAGATTGTTGTAGTGCGAAAATTCTCCGCAACAGTAACATTATTTTGTGATATCAGAGGACTATTTGATGATGATTCCTCGGAGTTGGAGGCTGAAGTATTATTTCCCAGAAAAGAACAACTCACAAGAAGTAACAGAAAGCTAGCACCTAGTGCCATGGTGATTGGGCGATTGATTATAGTTTTCATTATTTCGAGTCAGATTGACAACTCCCCAGCTCTAAAGGTTATAGAACCAACGACAAGAACCTAGACTCTTAGCTATTAAAAGTCTTTGCTCGTCAGTAGGATACATTCTATACTTGTAGGCTTTAAACATTGACTCTATCAAACGCTTGCTAGTATGATAGCGCGATTGTTGTAAACAAGGAAGCTAAGGAATTTACCCAGCTTCGTGTTCTGGTCATTCTCATCCCCATTTCCGATAATTTTGATACTGATTAAGTTATTGGAGTAGCGACTTCAAATTTACAATAGAAATAATAATTACCACAGAGTAAAGGAATAGTGAGTAACGGACATAGTAGCGATCGCCTAGATCGCATTGAAGCAATTGTTGAGTCGAATGCCCGCGCCATTCGAGCCATGTCGGAACAACAAGCGACAGATAGAGCAGCAGATAATTTAAAACATCAAGAACTAACGTCAATTGTCGAATCCAATTCTCGTGCTATTCGAGCCATGTCGGAACAACAAGCGACAGATAGAGCGGCAGATAAGTTGAAACATCAAGAACTAACGGCAATTGTCGAATCCAATTCCCGTGCTATTCAAGCCATGATGGAACAACAAACTACAGATCGTCTTAATCATGAAGAGAAAATGGCAAGTTTAGCAGAAAATTTAAGGGAAACCAGACAGCTAATGGCAAGAGTAGCAGAAACTCAAAGTGGACTAACAAAAATTCTGATTAATCATGATGAAGATCGTCCGACGATTCAGAGACGACTCATGGTGATTGAGAACAAAGTAGATCAAATATTAGAACAAAACCAAGAATAATTGCGAGCATTTAAACAGAATCAGTTTACTAAACAAGTAAACTAATATATTTCCAAGTTTCAGAATATTTACTTAGAGAGTTACTTTTAACTCAGAGTTATATTGGAATTGTAATTGATGAAGTCGAAGCAGGCTTCTTCCTGAAAGCGGTGCGACCCTGCGGATGCTTCATCCGCTAAGGAACGCGCACCCAGAAAGGGAAGAGTACCTTCAACTAATCTTAGATTGTCTAACAATCAATAAACCGAGCATTCTGTCTTATCTTACATTTGTCTAGTTACGAATTTTCGTAGGAGCAAATGACAGCTAATTTAGTAAGAATTTACTTTGGTTTATTTAGCGATAATATTTAGTACTACTAGAGGATAAGTTTTATGCATTTCATGAGTAGAGAAGAAATTTTACAAGAAATGTCTATGATTAAAGAAGACTTAGAATTAATAAAATCTTCCAGGAAATTAGCGTTAAAGTTTCGAGTTTCTGACTATGCTCTAAGATCACTTAAGAGACTGGAGCTTATTGAGAACGCAATTCTTGAGCCACCTAGTTCAAAATGTCCTTTTTGTGATGGAACTGGCAGAATTAACTAAGTCGATTTATAGGTATTTTATTGGCTCTTAGCTCTTCAATTCAATTAACAAGCAAAAGCTGAGAGCCTAAAATAATCATTATAATTCTTCAATTTCGACAATTTTCTTGAGAGGCATTGGTTGGGCTTGTCTTTGAGGTAATAAAATAGGTTCTTTCACTTTTTCTTCAACCTTATTAGGAAGTAAGACAGGAAGAGGCTCTTGTTCATCAACCCAGTAACTCGCAACCGGTAAAGTATATTCTAAATCTTCTAACAATCTGGGAATCACCATTACAGCGTGTAACTCACCAATTCTTTCTGCTTCGTGCATTCCTACATCGATCGCCATTGCCACATTCGCGATCGAGCCTCGTATAATAGCTGTACATAAGCCTTCGCCAATTTTTTCATAGGAAGCTAGTTGCACATCAGCTGATTTTAGCATCGCATCTGCTGCACCTACCATTGCTGGGAAACCTCTAGTTTCTAGTAAACCAATAGAACGATTACTCAGGCGACTGTAGCCTCTTCTTTTTTGGACTAATTCTACTAATTGAGAACCAATGGGAAATATGGCTTCTAAATTAGGCATCGGGCGGGCAATTACGAGCTTAGATATCAGTTGACCGAACTTTTCGGCTGTTTTGGCTCCTTCTTCGACGGCTAATCTTACATCAGCAATATTGCCTCGCACTACCGCAGTACAATGACCACTACCAATTTTCTCATAACCAACCATCGTCACCTCAGCTGATTTTAACATCATGTCTGCTGTTCCCACGATCGCAGGGAAACTTTTGGTCGAGACTAAACCCAAAGCGGTGTCTTTGAATGGGTGTTCCGAGTCGTAGTATCGCTGATTTCTTGCTGTTGTGTGCCGCAAATTCAGGTTAGCCATTAA
>JBFRWL010000600.1:0-4990 GCA_051439565.1 Prochloraceae cyanobacterium | reverse complement strand
GCTAAAAATCAATTGTAAAACCTTAAACTTTTGGGGTAATTCAGCTTTTTTATTATATCTTGAATTCGGAGAGTGACAGCAGAGTGTTAATTTTGTTTAAGTACTTATTATGATTGCCAATTGTTCTTCATAAAAGTGGCAAAATTATCTCCAAATCTAAATTAGAAGCAACTTGAGTTAGCTTTTCTAAATCGCTAGTATCTTCTAAGTGTGGTATCGTACCTAAAACTGGCATCTTGGTCAATGATTGTATGAGATCGATTGGTGCCCAATCAGTTACTTGTTCTTGTGAGCAAGGCTGAGAGCAAGATAAAACAATACCTTTTAGGTCGATCCCTGAATGTCGCGCCAAAGCTACATTAGCAACTGTTTGGCCGATCGCCCCTAGTTTAACTGGTACGACTAAAACCGTACTCAAACGCCAATCTCCCGCTAAATCTGCTACTGTCAGCTCGTTAGTAACTGGCGATCCCAGACCTCCCAAAGCTTCTACTAGAACAAAATCGTGCTGCTGCATTAGGGAACTTAAAGCTTGCCAAACTTTTTCTAATTCTATTGTTTGTCCTTCTCTTACTGCTGCTATTGGCGGTGCAACTGGAGTAGAAAAACAAATCGGGGCTGCGATCTCTAGAGACTGAGAAGAATCAAATAATTGTTGGTATACTTCGCGATCGCCAACTCCGGTTTGAATCAGCTTCATCAAGCCTAAACTCTTTTGAGAATGGTAAGTTTGCCAATAAGCTACTAAAGAGGTGGTTAAAACGGTTTTGCCCACATCTGTGTCGGTTCCCGCAATCAGTAATGTTTTCATAAGGACAGTAGTAATTTCTCTTCCAGATTGATACAATTAGTTGCCTTTAAGCCAGTCTGCATTAAAATCGCGCCTTTAGGACTGACGTAAAGAGTTAGGGAGTGAGGGACTAGGTAATACTATTACTACAAGTCAATCACTGTATTCCTGTGTCTGCGTTTCTTCGTGTTTGTCTTCACCATAAAATTTAAATATGTGACAACTTAAAATTGACTAGATTTTCATAACCAAGCTATGTCTAACTAGAGTTAAAGATTATAGTAGTACAAGCCCGTATGTTGTACATTAGAATGCCAATTACTGCTTTTAAGCTCAAAAAACTGAAAAATCAATCGTAAATTCCACTATATCGATCCGAAATATTTTCTAATTTTTTCAGGAGATTTTGCGTACATAAGATAGGAAAGAATAATGCTAAACTTAATTAGGGATTTGAGACTATTAAAAAACTTAACTAAGCTCTGTTGAAATAAATAGAGTATCTTAGAAACAAATCCTAATTATCAAGATAATAATCTTGCCGTGATTTGAGGTTAGAGAGTCTGCCGTGACCCGTTCTGCTACTTTAGCGCTTCAGCCTGTCATACCGACTTTATCGACAAATAACCGTCTACGTTTATTTTCCGGTTCTGCCAATATTGCCCTAGCTCAAGAAGTCGCTCGCTACCTAGGGATAGATTTAGGTCCAATGCTGCGCAAGCAGTTTGCTGATGGAGAACTTTACGTTCAAGTACAGGAGTCAATTAGGGGATGTGATGTTTATCTGATCCAGCCCTGTTGCAATCCTGTCAACGATCACCTCATGGAATTACTGATTATGATTGATGCTTGTCGTCGGGCATCAGCGCGTCAAATTACTGCAGTAATTCCTTACTATGGTTATGCGCGAGCCGATCGCAAAACTGCTGGACGAGAATCAATTACCGCTAAGTTAGTTGCCAACTTGATCACCGAAGCTGGAGCTAATCGTATCTTAGCGATGGATTTGCACTCTGCTCAAATTCAAGGTTATTTCGATATTCCCTTAGATCACGTCTACGGTTCTCCGGTGTTGATCGATTACTTGGCTAGTAAAAATTTACACGATCTGGTGGTTGTTTCTCCAGATGTGGGTGGTGTTGCTAGAGCCAGAGCTTTTGCTAAAAAACTCAACGATGCACCCTTAGCTATTATTGATAAGCGTCGGCAAAGCCATAACACCGCTGAGGTAATGAATTTGATTGGGGATGTTAGGGGCAAAACAGCCGTATTGGTAGACGATATGATCGACACTGCCGGCACAATTTTAGAGGGGTCGCGTCTTTTGCGTAGAGAAGGTGCTAGGCAGATTTATGCCTGTGCTACCCATGCAGTTTTCTCTGGACCTGCTATATCAAGGCTTTCGAGTGGAATGTTTGAGGAAGTGATTGTTACTAACACTATTCCAGTAGCACAAGAAAATAAGTTCGAACAGTTGAGAGTCCTTTCTGTTGCTAATTTGCTTGGCGAAACTATCTGGCGCATTCATGAAGATAGTTCCGTAAGTAGTATGTTCCGTTGAAGAAGGTAGAGACGCGATAAGCAGAAGAAAAATCCTCCACACTTATCCCTAGGATACAAGCACCGTCCTTTAGTGCGGAGCAGGTTTGGTGAGAGTTTAAGCTCTGACCAAACAATTGACCTTCTCTCTCCTGCCTTCCAAAGGTGAGACCCTAGTCAACTTTAGAAATATAGACGGAAAGTTCGAGTTTTTCCCAAAGTTTCTCGCAGTTGCAAAGTTAAATTTTGAGTTTCATCATTTTTCCAGGGTACGCCAGAAACCGCTAATTTGCCCTTACGAGTATTCTCAGGGGGAATGGTATCTTCTGTTGTATTTTCATCATAGAAGAACTGGCTAAATACCTCCGTGCCGCTAGCGTCAAAAACTTTTACTCGCGAGCGGTTAATTTTCACATCTCGATCGCTGTTATTGGCGATCGCTAGCTTCAGGGTAAAGCTTCCATCCGCTCTGACATCTGCTCCTTCAATACGAACTTCTACTTGATCTTTTGTTTGTTCAAGTGAAAAACGAACTGAGCCGATCGTTGCTTGAGCATTAGGTGTTGTTAGGTCTGAATCTGACCCAGCTACTGTTTCTGTATCTGGCACTAATCCAAGAGCAATTTGATATGATTTGACTCCTTCGTAAGCATAGCGATTATAGCCATTGCGTTGAATCAACTCTTCTAAATAGCGAACTCGTTCGTCTGAGGCTGGGTGAGATGACAGCCAACTACCACGCCCGCCGGATAGCTTTTTAAATATTATCATGACGCTGTGTAAGCCATCGGCAGGATAGCCAGCAGCGTTAAGTAACCGTGTTGCTACAATATCAGCTTGACGCTCTTTATCCTGACTATTTTCTTCAGTGGCTATGTTATCGATAATTGTTTCATAAGGAATAATTGTTAAAGCACCTTTTGAATTAGCCTTGTCGGCTATTTTTTCAAAGCTGTGAGAAAGGGCAGAATGGGCGATTGCATGAGCCAGTAAAGCGGCTAATTCTGCTTCCGAACCTATTAACCCCAAGATACCGGAATTGATAAAAATTTTACCTCCTGGCAAAGCGAAGGCATTGGCAGTTCCGTCTTGAACGACGTAGAATTCGTATTTGAATTCGTCTCTTCCTATGAACTTCGCTAATTTCTGACCTATTTCATTGACGTAATCTGCAAGCTTGGCATCTTCCACTAAAGATATTTGGGCTTTATATTGCTGAGCTAAGACTTCACCGGTTTTGCTTTCTCCTTGTACCAGCAGTCCGATTATCGATGCTCCAGAGGGATCTCCTGCAATTTGAGCAATAATTCTCCCAGTAAACCCCAAGCCTGACAGTTTCTTGTAGAGATAAGTTTGATATTGTTGCTCGTATTCCTCGGCTCGGCTTTGATACTCTGCGACTTCTGGGCGATCGGGATAACTCAAGACAAATTGACGTGCCGCGATCGAAGCTCTGAGTAGCAATTCGTTTTCCTGTGTTAATAAGGCGATTTTGCGGTCTAATAGTTCCGTGTTATCTGGAAAGAAGCTAGTTACTCGCTCTAAGACTTCTATTGCTTCCGAGGTGCGATCGTATTTGACGAGTTGTTCGGCAAGTAATAAGTGACCGGGGATAAAATTGGGATAATTTTCTGTTAGCAGCTTTAATGGTTTAAAGATTTTACTTTCTAGACCTTGTTCGATACCTTCATTTGCTATCCGCCAGTATACTGCTGCTCCTGGCTCTAGCTTCTTGAGCATCTGAGGATCGTAAATTGGTTCGGGTGGCGGACTAGCTGGTTCAAAGTTGCCTTTGACCTCTTTTTGGATGCGTCGTGCCTTCTCCTGCTCTCCCTGTTGATAGAGTTGATCGGCTTCAGCTAGTTTTTGGTAACGAAAAGGGCCGAAAATTTGAGCAATTTCCAACCTATCTTTGGAGTTGCTTGGGGTTGTGGTTACTTGTATTGGCGATAATTTAGATTTGACTGGTTTGCTCGGTGCGAAAGCTAAGACAAGCGTAAAGCTCAATAAGCCACCTATTAATTTTACTGGTAATCGCTTTCGGTTCCGTTTCATCTGTTTGTCCTTTAACCGTTCGACTGACAAATCTAAAAGCTATCAGCTTTCCCATACTGATGGCAATTAGTTTATCTAAATTAAGATACATGGACTAAGTCTGAAATTAAAAAATATTCGGTCAAGCACTTGAGGAAATCGAACAAATTCCTAAAATGAGAATAATTTAAACTTTTCGAGAATATCCCCATACTAAAAAAAGCCACGGAGGTAAAACAAGAACGTGACTTTAGCAGAAATCATCGACAAGGGTGGAGTGGCAATCTGGCCCCTATTGTTGCTCTCAATTCTAGCGCTGGGTACGATTATCGAGCGGATTTGGTTTTGGTGGAGAGTTCTACTGAAAGAAAAACTGATTTTCAACAGTATTATCAGGGCAGCCGATCGCAGCTGGGAATTAGTAGAAGAGATTGTTAGAGCTTATCGACGACATCCCATTGGAAACTTTCTCTACGCTCCCGTGCAACTTTATAACCCCGAACCAGAAGTATTTCATCTCGCTTTGGAAGCAGCAGCAGACGAAGAATTAGCTTCGATGAAACGGGGAGACAAATTATTAGAAGCAGTGATTGCTCTTTCTCCCTTACTAGGATTGCTGGGTACGGT
>JBFRWL010000599.1:0-6159 GCA_051439565.1 Prochloraceae cyanobacterium | reverse complement strand
AAGGACGTTTACTAGTCGCTTTTGACATTCGTACAGACGTGTCGCCGACACGTCTCTTCACCTGCAAAAATCCTTCCTGAACAATAACATGGGCATTTGTGCCACCAAAACCAAAGGAACTTATACCTGCTAATCTTGGTTGATCAGATGCTTTCCAGCTTTGTAATGAAGTCGGAATTGATAAAGATGTATCTGTTAAATCAATTAAAGGATTCAAACTCTTAAAGTTACGATGGGGAGGAATCGCTTCATTTTTCAGAGCCAAAACAGTTTTAATTAATCCTGCAATTCCCGCAGCAGCTTCTAGATGTCCGATATTAGTTTTTACAGAAGACAAATAGCAACTAGCATTTTCTGGCACCTCAGGTTTGTTACTATTCCTAGATAAAATAGCTTTGAGGGAATTAACTTCGATCGGATCTCCTAACTTAGTCCCTGTACCATGAGCCTCAATATAGCTAATATCCTCAGGCGTTACTCCCGCATTCGCGATCGCCTGTTGGATAACTTCCTGTTGGGCCAAACTATTAGGCGCAGTTAAACCATTGCTTCGTCCGTCCTGATTAATGGCTGAACCTTTAACTACTGCGAGGATATTATCGCGATCGCGTATTGCCTCATCCAACCGCTTAAGAATAATGACACCACAACCTTCTCCCCGCACATAACCATCCGCATCGGCGTCAAAGGTTTTACACCGTCCATCCTCTGCCATCATCCCCGCTAAAGAAAAAGTTTGAGTTAATTCGGGAGATAACATTAGGTTTACTCCGCCTGCGATCGCGGTTTGACATTCCCCATTCTTGAGACTTTGACAAGCTAAATGGACTGCTACCAGAGAGGAAGAACAAGCTGTATCTACGGTCATTGAAGGACCGCGTAGATCTAAACTGTAGGATAAGCGATTAGCCGCAATACTATGGGCGTTCCCTGTTCCCGCATAGGCATCTAATTCTGTCCCGTAATGTAGTTGCAGTTGGGAATAATCGCTACTACTAATGCCAATGAAGACTCCTGTTGCGGTGTTTGATAGGGAATCAGGCGCGATCGCTGCATCTTCTAAGGCTTCCCAACTAACTTCTAATAATAATCTTTGTTGGGGGTCCATCCGTTGGGTTTCCCGAGGCGTGATGCTAAAAAATTGCGGATCGAACTTATCGACATCGGCAATAAAACCACCGTAATCTTCTCCTAACCAGCGCTTACTTTTGCTAATAGCATCTTGACCATCTCGCAGCAGATGCCAAAATTCTTGAGGGTTATTGGCTCCAGGAAAACGACAACCTATACCGATAATCGCAATTTCTGATTGATTACCCTTAGGTTGAGATTGTTGTGGTAATTTGTGAATTTCTCCTACAGGGCTTTGTAATTGAGATAAATATCCTGCCAGACTGGAGATATTGGGATAATCGTAAACTAGAGTTGGCGAAAGTTTTAGCTCCAGATAATCTTCCAAATCTGCCGATAATCTAACAGCTTGTACCGAATCTAAACCTAAACTGGCAAAAGGTTCTTCGATATCTATTTCGCTATTGTTTACTCCTAATCTCTGGGCAATATTTTCTACTAACCAACTTTCAATAATTCCTTGTTGATGATTACTTTTACTGTCTCTTGCCTTTAACCGATGATTATCAACTGTTGTACGGGCGAATGGCCATTCGCCCCTACGGTTGACTGATTCTCCAACGACATTCAAGCTGCCATCTAAAAAACCTGCCTTACAAGCGTGACGTTGAATCTTGCCACTAGAAGTTTTGGGAATACTACCAGTTTTAATTAAAACGATCGCATGGGGATTCAACTCGTGATTTTCTAAAACCGCAGTCCGAATTGCCTTGCTAACTTCTTCGACATTTAACTTTCGCAGATAAGTCCGTTTAATTTCCTGAGTGATAACTAATTTCTCATCCCCGTCGATCTCTACTGCAAAAGCAGCACCATTCCCCGCATGAATCGCTTCATGGGCATTGTCAACCGTTAATTCTATATCTTGAGGATAGTAATTCCGTCCCCGAATAATAATTAAATCCTTGAGTCTTCCCGTAACAAATAATTCACCATCCTTGATAAATCCTAAATCTCCCGTCCGCAGAAACCTAACATTGGGATAATTTTTCAAAGTAGCACCAAAGGCATATTGGGTTAACTCAGAACGATTCCAATATCCTTGAGCCACACTGGAACTCGCTGCCCAAATCTCACCAATTTCTCCCTCACTGCATTCGGCTAGATTATCAGGATTCGCGATCGCTAAATACTGTCCTTCAAGATTATTCCCACAACCAACTAACGTAACTTGCTCTGGTTGTTTCTCCTCTATCAAAGGAGTCAAAAATTGTTCTCCTCTTCTGATCAAAGAGTGATTTGGCAATAGCTCAATCGCCTGATTTTGCTCAATATTCTGTTTATCAAAATTCCTGAAAACTGGCTCTACTTGCTTACTACCACCAGTAATAATCAGAGTAGATTCCGCCATCCCATAGCAAGGATAGAAAACCTGTTGACAGAAACCAGAACTTTTAAAATAATCACTAAACTTTTTAATTGTCTCTGCTCGCACTGGTTCAGCACCAGAAAAAGCTAATTCCCAACAACTAAGATCTAAACTATCTCTTTGCTCCTCGCTAATCTGACTCACACAAAGATCGTAGGCGAAATTCGGCCCACCAGAGGTATTAGCCCGATATTTATCAATCGCTTTGAGCCAACGATAAGGGCGCTGGAGAAAGCTTACAGGAGGCATCAGATACATTGATAACCCCACATACATCGGCTGGATGATACAGCCGATTAAGCCCATATCGTGATAGGGAGGCAACCAGGAGACCGCGTTATGTTCGGGAATATTCTGAAAACAGCTATTAATTGCTACAGAATTATCCAGTAAGTTGCCGTGACTTACCATGACACCTTTAGGTTTGCCCGTAGAACCGCTAGTATATTGTAAAAACGCTAAATTATCAGCAATTAAATTAGGTTTTCGCCAATGATGAGCCAGATTAATCTCAATAGAATCTGTAGCGAGAAACTGAAGGGATTTTTGTCCTGCTAAACGAAATTTTTCCTCGATCTTTGATTGTAAATCCTCACTAGTAAGAGCAAATTTAGCCTTGGCATCGTTAACAATGGCTAAGAGCCGGTCAATAGAACGATTAGCGCGAGGAGGATAAGCTGGTACCGCAACCACCCCAGCGTATAAGCAACCCAAAAATGCTGTGATAAATTCTAATCCAGGTTGATATAACAGTAAGGCTCTTTCTCCTGTCGCCTTTTGACTTTGTAGGACAGTTGCGATCGCTTTAGCTTTAGTTGCCAATTCTTGATAACTAAGACTGCCCGATTCTGTTTCCCCGTCTTGTAAAAAAGTAAATGCTTTCTTGTCAGGTTGACAAGCTACCCGTTCTACTAATCGGTCTATAAATGTTTGGTACTTATCCAATAGACTCCTCTCTGTTGTCACCTATTCAGTGAGACTACTCCTAACTAGCTTATACAAAAGTGCGATATTTTGTTACATTTGGTCACAGTAAATTATAAAGAAGTTTCTCAAATAGGATACGCGATCGTAGGTACAGAAATATAGATTACCTTAAAATTACAGGTCAGTCTATAGGGTACTAAAGGTATGTATCGTTAGGAATATAAGGTTTTTTAGCTAAATCAATAATTATCTATTTTAAAATCCATATAAAGTTTTTTGTAACATCTCAAAGGTACAGGGGCTAGGTTCTTCGATAACGCGGTCAAACACCATTCCTTCCGCCTTCTGGTAAATTATCCCCTGTTGGCAATTGCCGTTTTTTCCATATACCAGACTGTATTTCGTCTCTGCTTCTGCCCCATCTACCGTGGTGACAAATTCTCCGTATCGAACTCCTTGGTGATACTGTCCTGTGTAGATGATACGCATTGGCGAGTCAGGATAATCTGCTACTGTTAGCTCAGAGACAATTCGAAACGAGCCATCCAGCACAGGCTTGTTTTCCTGGAGAATAGAGTGATAATAGCCAGTCCAGGTATCTGCCTCAAATAACGGATCTTCTTCAAGTACTAAACGAGCATCTTCCCTCGACTTAATGGCAATACGCTGGGAAGATAAACCTGGCGCTATTTCATCTGTGGGGTTGGGATTTTCCGTTGACTCGTTAACAGATGTTCGTTGAGCAGACTGACAACCAAAAAGTAAACTAGTAGAAATTAAAAATACCAGAAATAGTTTCCAGAACCAGGGTTTTGGATTGAGATGGGCGGGGCTTAAGAGAGAGAGCATTTATTATAAATCTGTAATTATTCTGGCTTTCCTGAGCAGAAATTTCAGGACAGTTTCTTCTCTAGTTATAATATCGGCTCGACCCTCCATGCCCAAATGAAGATTACATTGGTCATTCCCTTGCCTTAAAACCAGACTTTCTGGTGCAATCGTTACTTCATAGAAAGTTCCCTTAGCCTGATCTGTGGCACTAGGAGTTGGCTCATTAGCACCATTGGCGTTAGGCAAGATTACATCAGAAGAAATCGTTTGGACTTGACCTTTAAGAGTTCCGTAATCGGGATAGGGACAAGCAGATACCCGCATTTGTACATTTTGACCATTGGCTAGTTTCCCAATATCCTTGGGTGATACTTGAGCTTTGACTTCCAAAGAAGCATTACTCGGGACAATTTGGGCTATTTGCTCTCCTAAGCGTACCGTTTGGTTAGAATTGCGGAGGGCAAGTTGGGAGATAATGCCATCTACTGTAGCTTTGATTTTAGTTTGAGCGATTTCGCTGGCTAACTGTTCTAGTTCTTGGCGATCGTTTTCCAGTTGTTTGTTAATTTCAATGCGCTGCTGAATTAAAACTTCCAGTTCTTTCTTGAGAGTTGCCAGAGTTGCTTGACCACTGGCTTGTTCTTGAGCAATATTAGATTCTGCGATCGCGACTTCTGCTTGACTAGGATCTAGATAAGCTTGAACTCGTTTCAATCTCGCTCTGGCCGCTAAAATATTTTCTTGGCGTTGGGTAATCGTTTCTTCTTGCATCACAATGGTAGCTTCTTGGGCTGCGATCGCTTCTCCCTGTTGCTGAACGTCTAGTTTCGCCTCTTCTAATTGATCTAGGGGTAAGGCTCCTCGATCGGCAACGGTCTGATAACGTTCATACTTAGATTGTGCTGCCAAATAGGAAGCTTGAAGGGATCTTAAGTTAGCTTGAGCTGATTGAAGTTCTGCGTTAGCTTTTTGTAAATCTCTACTAGCCATTCTGACCTCAGCAGCAGCTTCTTCTACCTCAGCAGTGGTAGTAATTTGTTTGTCTTGATATTCACGACGACGGCGTTCTAATTCCATTTTGGCCGAAGCAACAGCACGCTGAAGGCGATTTTGTTCAGCTTGAATCTGACTATTAAGAGCAGTGATCTGAGCGTTAGTTTGAACCAATTGCTCCCGTGCTTGTCGGAGGTTATTTTCCAGTTGACTTTTTTTCGTTTGCAGACGGGAATCGTCAATTGTGGCAATCAAATCTCCTTTTTTGACTGTTTGGTTTTCTGTGACAAGAATATCGAGAATCTGTCCTTCGGTAGCAGCTTGCACAATCCGTAATTTTCCCGCAGGACGGAGACTAGCTTGTGCTTTAACAGTTTCTTTGTATTTAGCTACAGAAGCTAGAGGAACAGCTAGTCCGACAGCAGTGATCGCAAACAGTCCCCCAAAAATAATCCAACGACCAATCGGTGGTAAAAATTCGTTATCGTTAGCTGGAGGTAAAAAGCTGGGGTTAGAGTTACTGAACATTTTTCTATTGAGGAATGGTTGATTAGTTAAAATGAGGGCAGAAGTTTCACTTGTTAATAAAGCGAGGTTAAAAATTGTTCATATTTGCTGTTTTTCGATGCCCGTTGGTTGAAGAATTTCCCTGAGAAGAATAGCTAGAGGATTCAAATACCCAACTATGAGTTGAGGGGTTCATATGATCTAGGAAATCTAAATGGGCTCCAGACTGAGAACTTAAATCTTGGGGAGTTCCCTGAATTTTGAGTTTTCCTTGTTCGAGCATGATAATCCAATCGGCTCGTTGAATCACTTTCGGACGATGACTGATCAGAATTGTCGTTTGGCTCTGTCGCGACTCCAGCAATTGAGTTAATACTTGAGCTTCACTCACGGGATCGAGG
>JBFRWL010000598.1:0-4018 GCA_051439565.1 Prochloraceae cyanobacterium | reverse complement strand
GCCAAGGCTCAAGCACAGATTGTTTCCGAATCCGTTGAGTATATGTTCCGCAATCTCTTGGAGCATTACACATCAGCGGAAATGAAGCAAGCCGCTGAGGTTCTTTATGGTCAATTGGCGAAGCTCTCGGAAGAATCGGTCAGTCAATTTGCCTCTAATACCGCTCAAAAAGCTCTCGACTTAGAAGGCGAACTCAAAGCACAATCGGATTTACGCCAACTGTTCTCTGATTATATTCACTCCAGGCAGGAAACCTTTAATGTAGAAGGATTGCTCGCCCAGTACATCCAAATACGGGGCGGCGATATAGGTGTAAATCAGTTGCTTGGTGAGATAACCTCACATCGAGAAAATCTAGAATCTGCACAAACAGTACTAGATGAGTATGTCCATAAGCAACAGCATCGAGAGACAGTAGAATCCTTACTTGAACAATATATCAAGGCCAGGGATACGGCTAATGCTATTGAGCAAGTGCTACATCAACATGGCGATCGACAAGGGCGCACCTTCGGTGACCGTCAAAATGGAGCTATTAACTTACACACTCAGCAATGGCAGATGGAGCTAAGCAACGGCTCGCTGACAGTTACAACACTTGACGACAACCGAGAACTTCTCAAAGTTGATGGAGATCGCTTACTAACATTTTCCGACAACCCGAAAGAGCAGAAGCAGTTAACCAAATTTGCTACTTGGACAAGAACTGAATTGGCTCAAGCAGAATCAAAGAAGACGCAACAGCTCAACAATAACAGAAGCAGGGGAAGAGGACGCTAGCTGTAACTGGATTGTCACTGACAAGATAATAAACACAATGAATTGCAAGCGATCACTCAGCTTATCTTCGATAGA
The DNA here is from genome assembly GCA_051439565.1 of Prochloraceae cyanobacterium. Classification (GTDB taxonomy): domain Bacteria; phylum Cyanobacteriota; class Cyanobacteriia; order Cyanobacteriales; family JBFRWL01; genus JBFRWL01. The sequence continues at coordinate 3,163 of JBFRWL010000598.1, read as the reverse complement.
ATATTAGGTGTAGATAAATTTTCAGAGGAAGTCTAGCTTTAGAGTACTTGCGTGAGTATTCGTCCTACTCAACTAAAGAGGAATTCCTGTGGAATTAATTTCTGAGAATTTTATCAAGCCCCACTCATAAAGTGGAGGTAAGTCATGAAAGTACGTTACTTTGCTTTGGTCATTGGGATTGTCTATGTGCTGATAGGCATTCTGGGCTTTATCCCCGCCCTAATTTCCTCGGTCGTCAGCGCACCTACTATTGCCGTTAGTACTGGGTATGGTTATCTACTAGGTCTGTTCCCGGTCAATATTTTACACAACCTTTTACACCTGGGTATTGGGGTCTGGGGTATTGTCATGTCTCGCCGCTTTGACGACGCGCATCTATTTGCACGCACAATTGCGATTATCTTCACGGTGCTGACAATCTTGGGCTTGATCCCCTTGACCAACACGATTTTCGGCTTAATGCCGCTCTTCGGTCATGATATCTGGCTCCATGCCTTGACAGCCTTGATTGCTGCTTACTTTGGATTCATCATGGCCAAGACCGAGGAAGTTGGCGTAGGCGCTTCTGCTTGAGGAGAGACAACTTCCATCGTTCCTTAGTTTAGCGCTCAAAGACTAAATCCCCCTCTTGTAATCTTTCCTCCAAGAGGGGGTTGATTAATACTATCAATTATTCTGGACGAGTTAAGAATTAAATCAAAACCAACACAAGCCTAGCTCAAAAGAGCTATTCAAGAAATAGGAGACTTTTTGTTCTCTCCAGACTAGGCTTGTAACCTGGAGGTCTAAAAATGCTTGGTTCTTTAAGTTCTGAGCAAATCGAGCAGGTTCTTAGCTCAGAAATCATTGGTCGCATCGGCTGCCACGCACAGGGAAAAACCTATGTCGTCCCCATTACCTACGTTTATGACGGTGAACGGGTTATTTGTCATAGCGTTGAGGGAATGAAACTAGAAATGATGCGCGACAACCCAGAGGTTTGTTTTGAGGTTGAACAGGTAGATAATCTAGCTAACTGGCGAAGCGTTATTGCCTGGGGTTCTTATGAAGAACTTCACGATGAGGCAGCCCAAACAGCCATGAGGCAACTGGTTGAACGTGTTCTGCCCATGATCACGAGCGCTACGGCTAAACTGTCCCATGTCGAAGAAGCTCTCCTCGAAGGCAAGGACTACCAGCCTTCTCCTCTTGCCGTCACTTTCTGTATCCATCTTCGCGAAAAGACGGGGCGCTTCGAGAAGCGTTAGCAGAAAATGAAAAAAGGTGCGGTAATAGACCCGACCGGACTGTACCGCTACTCGTTGTGGCGAGAGTGGAATCCTGATGCTGCCCAAATTACTTTCATCATGCTCAATCCCAGTCGGGCTGATGCTACCAATGACGACCCGACTATTCGGCGCTGCATTAACTTGGCTTCCTCTTGGGGATATGGTTATTTAGAAGTTGTCAATTTGTTTGCTTACAGAACTTCTCATCCCCAACAATTAAAGCAAGTGGACGACCCTGTAGGAGCAGATAACGATCGCTACTTGAAACAAGCCGCTTCTCAGACTCAAACCATTGTGCTGGCTTGGGGAAACGAAGGTACTTTCAAGAAGCGAAATCAAACTGTTCTTCAGCAATTAGCTAATTTTTGCCCTCTCTACTGTTTGGGAATTACCAAGAAACTTCAACCACGCCATCCTTTATATCTCAGCAACGATACGATTCTCCAACACTACCCCCACAACCTCTCCTTTAATCGCGTGTAACGAGAAAGCTGTTGTTGTTGTTTAACAGCAAGTGCGCGCCGCGAAGCGGAGCCCTTCGGGATCGCCTTCTTTGGCCCAATCACAATCCCCAACTTTTTGGCTCTGGCTGACTTCTGACTTCTGATTTCTGACTTCGAGCGAAGCGATACTTGATTTTGACTCGAATAACGTCATCCTAGTTGAAGAAAATCGCCACTTTTTATTCGGATAACGTTATCCGAGTTCAATTAAGCCGAGATATTTAATTGGAATAATATTATTCAAGTAGGAAAAAGCTGATATTCTAAATTCGGATAACGTTATCCGATGCTTAGACTCAAGAAAAAAACTAAGCCAAATGTCCATTAAACTTTGTATCGTCAGTAATGCGGGAGGCAGTGGGAAAACTACCCTTTCCATTCATTTGGCCTATGAGATTAGTCGTCAGGGATTTTCTGTAGCTCTCATAGACTTAGATCCTCAAGGCTCGCTCACTTTATTTTGTGGTCTCCCCACACCTGCTCTACATCAAACTTCCGCTACTGTTTTTCAAGAGCGATTCGATGGGAACTGGCCGCTGGTCAAATGCTGGGTTAAACAAACTGAGGGAGTAGAAGTCTGTCAAGGAGGCTTAATTTTAACTCAAACTACCAACGAAATCTCTTTACATCCACGTGGCTCTTATTTGTTAGCTGACCGCTTAGAAGATTATCCTCTCCCCCACGAGCTAGTAATTTTTGATTGTCCAGCTACTCTAGGGCCTTTACCATTGGTTGCTCTGGCTGCTTGTACTCATATTCTAGTCCCCGTACAACTTCAACCTAAATCCATTCAAGGCTCTGCCAAACTCTTGGAATGGCTTTACCTGCAAAAAAAACAACTAAGGCTTAGACCAGAGCCACAACTGCTCGGATTTGTCCCGAATCAATATGAAAATCGACGTGCAGCACAACGGCAAATTTTAGAGTCATTACCTAAAAAACTGGCACAAATGAATATTCATTGTTTTCCCCCGATTCGCTCTTCAGCAGAATTTGTCAACGCTAGTGCGGCTGGATTGCCACTTCAGATCTATCGCCCCGGTCATCAAGCCGTCAAAGACTTTAAAAGTCTTAGTGAATCACTGATTGACTTAATTAAAAGGCAATAATTATTGAGGTATAGGTGGATGGCGAAAAAACAACTAGTCAATATGGATAGTTTCTTCTCTGGAGCCGAACAAATCCATCAGCTTTCCCAGGCTGAAGAAGAAATTCGACGATTACGAACCGAGATAGAAGAACTTCGTGCGGCTGGTTCAGTTCCTGAAACTCAGCTTTCCAACCTGAGAGCGCATCTCAAGTCTCACTCAGGAATTGTGTCAATTCCTCTCAACCAAATTCAACCTAATCCCGCACAACCGAGACAGACTTTTTTACCGGAAAGTATTGAGG
>JBFRWL010000597.1:0-10798 GCA_051439565.1 Prochloraceae cyanobacterium | reverse complement strand
CTCCATAGCAGTAAAAAGCAATCTAGATGTTTTGAATTTGACAAAACTTTTGATCTCCTTCAAAAATGCGGATGCTATTTCTTTTTCCCCAGTTCCGAATTCGAGAAAATTTGAACCTAAGCCTATTAATACTAAGAAATCCTTTAGTTCACCTAATTTAGATGGCTTAATTATCTCTCCACCAGAAATAGAAGCTTTCCAGCAGCATAATTTTCAACCTTTGGTAGCTTGCGTAGATGATAGCCTTCTGATTTGCCGCGCTTTAGAACAAATGATTACTCAACAAGGATATCGTTTTATTGGCATTCGGGACAGCTTGAAGGCGACCGCTGTACTTGTAGAAACCTCGCCTGATTTTATTTTTTTGGATTTGATCATGCCATCTATTAATGGTTACGATCTTTGCGCTCAATTACGCAAAGTACCCAGTCTTAAAGAGGTACCGATTGTTATTTTGACAGGCAAAGATGGAATAGTAGATCGAATAAGAGCTAAATTAATTGGTGCTACAGATTTTCTGACAAAACCGATATCAAAAGAGGAGATTTGGGAAACCCTCGATAAATATTTAATAGTTAGTCCTCATCCAGAAAAAGTAGCGCAATAAGCTTCAGTTATGTGTCCTCTAAACATTTATTTATTGCTTAAGACAAAAATACTCGATCGCTAAGATTGAATCAAGCTAATTTCTACTGAAAAATTAGCGTTTAATTAAGACAAAAATTGCTACAGCTAAAACAAAATAGCCAAATACCTTTTGCAGATTTTTGCTATCAATAAATCTAGTTAAATAAGCCCCATAAATAGCCCCCAAACTAGCCATAGCCGTAAAAGAAATCATTAAAATCAAATCTATATCTACCTGGTTTAAATAACCAATAAATCCCGCAGCAGATTTAAAAGCAATAATTAGTAAAGAAGTACCAATTGCTTCTTTCATCGGAATACCGCCTAGTAATACCAAGGCAGGAATAATTAAAAAACCTCCACCTACTCCCACAAAACCAGTAAGAATGCCAACTCCTAATCCTTCGGTAGGAACAGACAGTAATTTAGGTAAATGTTTTTGTTGGCGTTGTTTGTACGGTTTATCTGCGATCTCAGATAAAAATTTGGAACTCAACCGAGTAGTATCACCACTATTGCGGATCGTCAAAATACTAGCTACTATCATCACTACGCCAAAGCAAATTAACTGAAAAGTGTCTGTTATAAAAGGTAGCGAGGCAAGTCTTGCACCGAGATAAGCACCAACCATTGCAGCGGGAGTAAAGACAAAGGCAGTTTGCAGATTAACGTTACCTTGTAACCAATGGGGAATAACGCCAATCAGACTCACTGTACCAACAATTACTAGACTCATCGCGATCGCCACTTTCGAGTCTATTCCCATTACGTAAACTAAGATCGGCACTGCGAGGATAGAACCTCCACCACCAATCAATCCTAAACTGATTCCAATAGTAACTGCTAAGATGTGACCGATAATTGTAGTAAACATCCCCTCCTCGCTGGCTAATTCAAAGTGAATAAATTGTTTTTCAGCTATCAGCTATTATCTATGAATTATAGTTTTAAAATCTTTGATTGTATGGCAATTTAGCTAACAGTGTCGCCATTGCACAAGTATCGGTAATGCCAGCAAAAGTTAACCCTGCTCCTACAAAACTACTAATAATTAAAAACCAAGGAGAGGCAAATACACCCAATAAAGTTCCAATTAAGACTAAGGAACCAGCAACAATTTGCACCTGTCTCATAATACTAATCGGTGCATTTTTATTGATTTTAGTTTGATAACCAGCTTCTTTCCAATCACTAATTCCTGATTCTAGACAGGTAACATTTTTAAACCCTGCTGCCAATAATTTTTGTGCAGCTTGATGGGAACGATGACCGCTTTTACAGTAAATAACTAATTTTTTATTGCTATCATTAGGAACTTTATTCGGTTCAAAACTAGATAGAGGAATGAGAATTGAATCTGGAATGCTTTCGCCAGCGTGTTCGACAGGTTCTCTAACGTCAATAAGAGTAACTACTTGTCGCTCGAGCCATTTTTTCAAAGTTTTAGCATCAACAACTTGCAATTTATCTACACAGTCAACCATTATTTATTCTCCTTATTATTAGTTGTTTATTATTTAGCCTGACCTCTGACTCCTAAAACTAGGGTGTATTGGTAGCAATCATTTAGTGAAATTATTTTACTTCGCCACAACTTTCGTTAGCTGGGACTGCTTCCATCATTTTTTTTGGGTTAGGTAAGTTGAGATTTCCCATCAGTTGAATAAAGCTAGTGCGAGCAATTAATGACTCTCCTTTAGTAAAACGGGAATTATATTGCTTTTCTTCGCCAATAGTAGAGACAGTTTGTCCCCGATAGTCGTGACCTGGATATACGAGGGTTTCGTCAGGTAGGGTAAATAAGCGCTGAGTCACTGAGTCATAGAGGGTTGCTGCATCGCCACTTTGGAAGTCGGTACGTCCGCAACCTCGGATAAATAAAGCATCGCCAGTTAGAAGGCGATCGCCATTGACTAAATAAGCCATGTGGCTGTCCGTGTGACCGGGAGTGGCGATCGCCTCTATGGACACTTCTTCTAATTGCAAAACTTCTTCGTCTTTGATGTATAGGTCTGCACAAGCTACTGAAGCCGTCTCTGGGACAATCCCTTTACAGCCAGTTATTTGTCGGAGTTTTCCTGTTCCGGTAATGTGATCGGCATGAATATGAGTTTCTAGGCAGTACAGTAAGTTTAAACCTAGTTCCTCAATTAGCTTCAGGTCCCGCTCTACCTGTTCTAGCACTGGATCGACTAAAGCTGCTTCTTTAGTCATACGATCGGCAATTAAATAAGTATAGGTGCAGGTTTCTCGATCGAATAGTTGGCGGAATAGCATTGTTTCTCACCTCAGACGTGTTGGTATTCCTCTTATCCTGAGCCATTATTTACAACTACTGTAGTATTTTTCTTTGTTGATTATTTTACTATATAGTAAATAAATTAGCAAAGAAATTTTTTAAATTGGCTTAAGTTGAATCACCTCCTCAGTCAACTCATCTAAATTGATTCTAGAGAAATAAAATATTTGTCAAGGAAAATATGGTATGACAAGTTCAACTCAGGCACAGTCTCCAACATCCAGCAAAACTGTTCGGCATCAAATCGTGGTTGTTGGTGGTGGAGCCGCAGGTATCACGACTACAGCTCAACTACTAACGAAAAATCCATCCTTAGATATAGTCATCATTGAGCCATCAGACAAACACTACTATCAACCTGGTTGGACCTTAGTAGGAGGTGGCGTATTTACCATGGAGCAAACAACTCGTGAGGAGAAGGATTTTATTCCCAAAGGAGCAACCTGGATTAAAGATTATGTAGTGAAGCTAGATCCAGATAACAATGCCTTAATTACCAAACAAGGAACCCAGGTTGAATATGATTATTTAATTTTATGTCCCGGTATTCAGATTGACTGGCATCTGATTAAAGGACTTCCCGAAGCACTTGGCGAGGGTGGGGTTACTAGCAATTATTCCAAGGATTATGCTCCCTACACTTGGGAAACCATTCAAAACTTTAAAGGCGGTACTGCCATATTTACTTTTCCTGCAACTCCGATTAAATGTGGGGGAGCGCCGCAAAAAATCATGTATCTCGCCGATGACTTTTTTAAGCGTAAAAGCGGAGTAGCAGTCAACACCCAAGTAATCTATTGCAATGCTACGGGAAACATGTTTCCTGTACCAGCCTATTGCAAAACTCTAGAACAAGTAGTAGAGCGTCGCCATATTGAGGTGAAATATCAATACAACCTCAAAGAAATTAAAGCTGATACTAAAGAAGCTATTTTTGATGCCACCACAGATGAAGGAGTGCAAGAAGTCAGCATCAAGTATGACATGATTCACGTTACACCCCCGATGAGCGCTCCAGACTTTATTAAAGAAAGTCGATTGGCAATTCAAGAAGGCCCCAGTAAAGGTTGGGTTGATGTCAATAAGGATAACCTACAGCATAACGTTTACCCGAATGTTTTTAGCTTAGGAGACGCTTCTTCTCTGCCAACTTCTAAGACAGCAGCAGCTATTCGCAAACAAGCGCCTGTTTTAGTTGAGAATTTACTGGCGTTAATGGCAACCACGTCCCAAAAGGGTAAGTACACTGGCTATACTTGTTGTCCCTTAATTACTGGCTACGGTAAAACGATGATGGCAGAGTTTGATTATGACAAAAAACTTACCCCTAGTTTTCCTGTAGATCCAACTCAAGAGCATTACAGTATGTGGTTAGTGAAAAGGCACGTTTTGCCCTGGTTATATTGGAACAGAATGCTAAAAGGAAAGCCTTTCGAGGCAGACTTGTTCAAAAAGAAAAACTGATAGAGAGATAAGGGAGTGTGGGGAGTCTGGAAGGATGGAGAAGTAATTTTATCTTCCCTCTCCCCCTTGTCTTCCCCCTCCTCACCCCTTCAAGTGCCAATATCTTCGTGCCATAGTTTAGTATTTTGGGCAATAAAATCTGACATTAATTGAATGCAATAACTATCTTGAAGTACTTCAACAGCAACTCCTTTGCTACGAAGGTATTCTTCTTCGCCCATAAAGGTAACATTTTCACCAATAATTACCCTTGGTATGCCATAAAGCAAAATAGCTCCAGTACACATAGGGCAGGGTGATAGTGTGGTGTAGAGAGTACATTGGCGATAAACTGATGCTGGTTGACGACCTGCATTTTCTAGTGCATCCATCTCACCGTGAAGGACTACACTTTTTTTCTGTACTCTTCTGTTATGTCCGCGACCTAGAATTTCACCTTGATAGACAATTGCAGAACCAATAGGAATTCCGCCTGCTTGTAGTCCTTTTTCAGCTTCTTCAATAGCTACTTGCATAAATCGATCCATAATTGGAAATTGACCTTAAGTATTTAACTGAAATAGTAATTTTGATCGGAGTACATTTCAGATATACTTCGTTAATATTATAAAATGAAATACGTAATAGGGATGTGAAGAGGACGCAACGAGCGATCCCCCCTAACCCCACTGACTAAGGAGGGTTAGAGGAGATCTAATTGGCATTCGTAACAGCTCCGAAAGCCAAATCGCGAGGTTTGAAAGCCCCGTCCCAGCTAAGTGCGCAGGTCGGGGAGGATGTCACTGAAGCATAGGTGTTAAACGGGAAGGGGGGACTCCGTTTCTTTTCCCCATTCAGTGTGGAAAAACTCACCTCTAGGTTTATCAATACGCTCGTAAGTGTGAGCCCCAAAATAGTCTCGCTGTGCTTGAGTGAGATTTTGTGGCAAGCGATCGCGCCGATAGCTGTCAAAATAATCCAGAGAAGCACTAAAAGCTGGAACTGGAATTCCTAACTTATTGGCTACCATCAACACTTCTCGCCAAGCATTCTGACGATCTAAAATGGTCTGCTTAAACTCGGGTGCTAACAGCAGGTTAGGCAAACCAGGATCGTCTCTGAATGCCGATTTAATTTTATCTAGGAACCCAGCGCGAATAATACAACCACCCTTCCAAATACGGGCAGTTTCGGGTAAATTCAGGTTGTATTCAAACTCTTGGGATGCCTTGCTCAACAGTGCCATTCCCTGAGCGTAGGAACACATCTTCGAGCAATAGAGGGCATCTCGCACTTTGTTGATGAATTCCTTAGTATCCCCATCAAACTTACTAGTTGGGCCAGTTAGTTGTTTGGAAGCTGCAACCCGCTCGTTTTTGTAAGCAGAAATAACGCGAGCATTTACCGCTGCATAAATAGTTGGGATGGGTACGCCTAATTCTAAAGAACTTACCACCGTCCAGCGTCCAGTTCCCTTCTGTCCTGCTGAGTCCAAAATTAAATCTAGCAGATAAGAATCACTGTCTGCATCCATCTGCTTAAAGATATCAGCAGTGATTTCAATCAGAAAAGAATTGAGCTCGTCAGTGGTGTTCCACTCGGCAAATACTTCGTGTAACTGTTGGTTAGTAAGTCCCGAACCATTTTTGAGCAGATCGTAAGCTTCGGCAATGAGTTGCATATCTCCATACTCAATGCCATTGTGAACCATTTTGACATAGTGACCCGAACCACGAGGACCGATATAAGTTACGCAGGGGCCATCATCCACCTGAGCAGCGATTTTAGTCAGAATCGGTTCTAACTCTTTATATGCTGCTTCCGTGCCTCCTGGCATCAAACTGGGGCCATAGAGCGCACCTTCTTCTCCACCACTGACACCCATACCAACAAATCCTAATCCAGTGGCTTCTAAATCTTTGGTGCGTCTTTCTGTATCGTCGTAGAGGGAGTTACCGCCGTCAATAATCATATCTCCCTCATCTAGCAGGGGTTTAAGTTGTTCGATGACTGCATCGACTGGTCTCCCTGCTTTGACCATTACTAGGATTTTACGAGGGCGATCGAGGGTTTGTACGAATTCTTCTAGAGAATAGGCTGCTTTGACATCTTTACCTTGCGCCCGTTCCGCCATAAATGTCTCGGTTTTGGCGCTGGTACGATTGTAAACTGCAATAGGGAAACCGCGACTTTCCACATTGAGGGCTAGGTTTTCCCCCATCACAGCTAAACCAATTACGCCGAAGGTTCTTTTGGTCATAGATACTTCCTATCTAACTCTGTTTGATATTAAGAGTCAACTTAACTCCAGGGTATCCTGATTTTTCTAAAGAGTCTCGTAAAGTAAAGAAGTAGTTAATACGATCGAACAAAAAGGTTTGTTGAAGATTGCTACACTTCGGTTAGGGCGAAGGTGGGAAGATGTTACAAAGCGGAGATGAATAATGCACTCAGTATCGATCTTTTTGCCTGATGACCGAGCAACGCGGCAGTTGGGTAAGGTGCTGGCAAAATCTCTTCCCAAGCGCAGTGTAGTTTTGCTAGAAGGAGATTTGGGGACTGGGAAAACAACTTTAGTTCAGGGCATTGGTGAAAGTTTGGGCATTACGGAAACGATTGTTAGTCCTACTTTTACCTTGATTAATGAATATACTCAAGGTCGTTTGCCTTTATATCATCTGGATTTGTACCGCTTGCAACCTGCAGAAATTGAGATAATTTACCCCGAAACCTATTGGGAGTGGGTGGAAGTGCCGCCAGGAATTACAGCGATTGAATGGGCCCAACGCTTACCTTACAAACCCTCTGATTATCTAAATATCCATCTAACATTTAATTTGGAGGGAGGTCGTCAGGCAAAGATAGAGCGAGTGGGAGAATTAGATTTTGACCTGGGGATTCTGGATTCAGAATTCCCCAATCTTAATCTAGAATGATAACTTGGTTTAGTCGATTCCTAGTTGATTGCCGCGCTTGTACTGCAGATATGCAGCAACAAATAGACCGGCTAAAGTTACAGGTATTAAACCTAGAACAATACCCAACAGCAGAGGTTCAATCACGGTGTATCTCCTTTGTGATAGTTAGCGTGTACGTCTTTAATATCCTAACTCGACTACTGCTTTTAACTTCTACTTCTATCTCAATCTTGCATCATTGAGCATCAAGATCTCGCCTCCTTTTAAACTGCTCTTAGACAAGTTTGGAGAGCTGCTAATAATTCTCGCTCCTTATATGGCTTGGTCAAGTAGGCGTTAGCTCCTAGTTGCTTTGCCAACTGTCGGTGCTTATGACTATTACAACTACTGAGCACGATCGCTGGTATTTTAGCTAGCCGAGGAGCTTGAAGGCGATGGCAAAGAAGTTCAAAGCCATTGAGATTGGGCATTTCGAGATCGCTAATAATCCCTTGAATGGTTGAATTTTGCTCTAGCTGTTTGAGAGCTTCTTTTCCGTCTTCTGCTGACAAAACTTGGTAGCCTGTTTGTTGGAGAGTACGAGATAGAGTCTGCCGCCAGAGCTGGGAATCGTCAACAATCAATAAGGTCGGAGGTTGATTGCTCGGAATTGAGGGCTCAGTGGGACTTACTTCAGATGTTTGAGCTGTGTCCTCCTGCTGAGATAGAAGCAATTGATTAGTTTCATTGGGGTCAATCAAGTCGTTGATTAGACCAGCAGTGTCGATCGCCGGAATCAGACAGTCATCGTCTAACCTAGCACAGCCAAAGAGATAACTAGGGTGAGCGATCGAGTCGCTAAAAGGTTCGATCGCTAGTTCCGATTCTGCTATTAGCCGATCTATTGCTGACTCTAGGGCAAAAATTTGTTCGTTCTGTCTAATTACCAGTACTGAAACCCTTTCAGAGTAAACTGCTGCTAAAGCTTTGCCAGAAGCGCCCCTCGGCAGCGGATAATTGTAGTTCAACAATTGCGATAATTTATAGATTGGTACTATTTGTTCTCGCCATAGCAAAAACCGCTGCTGTTTTAATTGTACGGTTTGACCTCTTGCAGAAATTAAATGTTGTTCCAGAATATGGTAAGGCAAGGTAAAAATTGTAGAATCTGCCTGCCAAACAAATAACTTTTCTGTTATCGGCTTGATGCTTTCAGGTATCTGCTCCAGTAGACAGGGAATAGAAATAACTTGCGTAGGTTCAAGATTTGATTCTACTTTAGTACTTTGCTCTGAGCCAATGGCCTCTTGGCAAGCAGTACGAAAGGATTCTAGGGCTTGCTGACCGATGTTTTGAGCTGCTTGAGGATTCTCGTGCAGATTAGCCAAAGTAATTTTAGCAATATCTACTAACTCGCAGATTCCTAAAAATTCTCCAAAACTGAACAACACTTCTATCTGGATTGCCAGTTCCTCTAATAATTCCTCTCCTTGAAGAGTAGCTAAGGCCTGTTCCAGATTCTCTAAAGTTGATGCTACCTCTGTAGTAAGAATAAACTTGTTTACATCTACCCCCAACTCAGCAGCTGTAGGTATCTCAGTCTCTACCATTGAGCTTGTCCTGAGTTTAGCATCCAGTTGAGCAAAAATTGGTTCTGCTTGAGCGAGGGCAAAAATCTTATCGTCTTGTTTCTCTTCAATTTGAGCTATTAAGAGTCCCTGCAGACACTCATAGGCTTGCATCAGCAGTCTTACTAACTGAGCATTAATTTCCAGATTTTCCTGCCGCAGAGAGCAAAAAATCTTCTCCAGATGAGCAGCTAGATTTCGGCTCTCAGTTAAATTAACCTGGGCTGCTCCACCTTTGATTGTATGAGCAGCACGCACTAGTTCCTGAATTTTAGGCATACTGTGATCTTGCTCGAAATTGAGCAAAATCTGTTCAATTTGCCCCAACAATTCTAGAGCTTCTGGAATGAAAAGCTGGTAAGCTTGGACCGAAATCTCGTTAGCCAAAGTCATACACTGACTCCTGTTTTTTACTGGGAGCAAGGGGAAAGATTTAAAGAAGTAGGAACGAGACAACAAGGCAAAGCTATCCTATAATTTTGCTAAAATAGAGGCTATTGGTGCAAAAATCACTGTATGTACCCTATTGAGCTTTCTTAATCTTCCCCTAATCTATATTGCATAAGCTTAGGTACGATTTTATATTAAACATTAATAAAGTGTAAACACTTAAGTATTTGCTGCATTCAGATGTTACTGATTTTGTCAGTTGAAATATCCTGCCTCTGAATCTTTGTACTCGATTGGCTGTTATTCTCGCTTTTTGTTAAGGACTAATCCATGTCATGACTCACAATCACTCTTCTCAGACTGACAGCGGTCAAGCCAAGCCTAAAAGTAACTCGCCAATTCTTGTCGAGAAACAACCCTTAGCCGAACAAGGTAGTTCACCTGCTCGTTCGTCGAATTCGACGAACGAGCAAACAAGGACAAAATTGTCTCAGCCACTAACTTACAAACACAATAGAGAAAAATTGAACGGAAACAAGCCAGAGCAGAGAGTAGAGCCTTCAAAGCCTTCAAAGCCTTCAAAGCCTTCTCATTCTCAACAGCCAAAATTGAACTTAAAAGCAAAAGCTATAGCTGTAACCTTTGTTATCGCGATGATTCCCGTGTTAGCAGTGGGGACAGCGTTTCACTACTTTGCTAGTCATTCCTTCGAGCAGATGACTCAAGAAGCTGACACTAAAGGACATAGACGGCTAGTACCAATTCTCTTGATGGGCACTGGAGTAACAGCAATGTTCGCGGGGGCACTGGCTGCTTTATGGGCTAACCGAGCCATTGGTTCGGCAGCGAGTGCTACTGCTGCGGCACGAAAAATTAGCGAAGAACAGAGCAAGCGAGAGCAATTGTTAATAGAATCTATCTCCGAAATTCACCAATCTTTGCAGGAGAAAGATATCCTCAAGGCTGCTGTGAAACAGGCTCGCCGAGTAGTTGGGGCCGATCGAGTGCTGATTTACAGTCTAGAGGAGCCATCCTGGGGCAAGGTAATTGCCGAATCTGTAGTCCCTGGCTGGCCTAAAGCTTTGGGAACTACGATTGAAGATCCCTGTTTTAAAAGTCGCTACTTCGAGCAATACCAAAATGGGCGGATTCAGGCTATGGAGGATATTTATGCCGCCAACCTCACCTCCTGTTATTTGAATGAACTGGAATCTTTGTCGGTCAAAGCTGGTTTGGTTGTTCCGGTCCTCAATCAAGGCAAGCTACTGGGTTTGCTAATTGCTCATCAGTGTTCAACTCCTCGCGCTTGGGAGAAATCAGAAATAGATGTGTTCGCCCAAATAGCTACCCAGACAGGCTTAGCCTTAAATAATGCCCAGTTGTTAACCAATTACGCTCACCTGCAGAAGCAAGCAGAAACTGAAACTGAGTGGACAAAACTGCTAACGAATGCTGTGTCGAACATTCGTACCTCTCTGAAGCAGGAGGATATTCTTAGTGCGGCTGTAGAAGAG
>JBFRWL010000596.1:0-7131 GCA_051439565.1 Prochloraceae cyanobacterium | reverse complement strand
TCGTGGGCTCGGAGATGTGTATTAGAGACAGGCTTTTCTGAAGGCGTATTTGTCTCTTCAGGTAATTCTAGATTTAGTTCTTCAATCGACGAATCTGGATTTAATTCTGAGGTTTCTGACAGGTTTTCTTCTTCTGGGTTTTCTTCTAAGTTGGAGGTCTGATTTTCCTCTAGTTCAGGGAATTGTGTGTTGAAGGTCGGTTGTTCTTGAGTGTCAGGATTAATAACAATAGAGGGAGAGGTATTGCGGTTGGTCTCTGTTGCCGATCGCTGTTGGGGTTGAAATAACTTAAAACCAATCACAAAACTGCCAATTCCTACTGCTACAAAGGCTAGAATAGCTGCACTCGACTTGAGCAGCCAGCTAGGTTCTCCTGTCAGCTTAGCCAAAGCATCTGTTGACTCTTTTTCTAGTGCTGGCAATCTTTGCGGTGCTACTGCTACAGTTGCTACTGTATCGGTCTTTGGGTGAGATTGCAAGGCTTGCAGCATTTCTGCCGCCGAGGAAAAGCGATCGCGCGGATGAAAGCGAATTGCCGTCTCAATTACTTTGGCTAGGCGAGAATCGCGCAATTGTATTTCCTGTTGCCAGAGTATTTCCCCCGTAGTGGGATCCGTTTCTAATTCTTGAGGAATCTTATCTGTGAGTAAATAGATTGCTGTTAGTGCTAAACTATAAAGATCGCTAGAGTATGTTGGTCTTCCTGCTGCTTGTTCGGAGGGCATATATCCAGGAGTACCGATCGCCAGCGATAAGCAAGTAGTTGTACTACGATGCATCACTGTGTTCATGGCTTCCTTGACAGCACCGAAGTCGATCAGCACTGGTTGGCGATCGCTAGAGCGCAGGATAATATTATCTGGCTTAATATCTCGATGAATTATGTGGCGACTGTGAACGTAAGCTAGTATTGGTAATATCTCCGTCAGAATTCTTTTGACTTCCTCTTCTGAAAATACTCCTTGCTCTTCCTGCTTTTGCGTAAGAGTTAACCCTTCAATCCATTCCTGAACTAGGTAGAAGTTGCCTTCCTCGCAGAAATAGGCATAGAGGCGGGGGATTTGCTTATTTTCATCTCCCAATTCCTCTAAAATTGCTGCTTCTCGCTGAAACCTCTCTGTTATCCATTCTTGTGCCTCAGAAGTTTTCCCGCCTGGTTTGAGTTGTTTAATTACGCACCGCCGTTCTGATGGCATACGGGTATCTATTGCCAGAAAAGTCTGACCGAAACCTCCTCTACCCAAAGTTTTGAGTAGGCGATAGCGATTATCTAATAGTACGGTGGTCATCCAAGCAAGGTAAAGACAGCACTTCAGCGGAAACGTTTACTATTATCTTACAAAGTAGTGGCGATCGCCCACCAATGGTCATTAATAGCAGCACAAAGGACACATCATCAATGACCCAGGACGATTTGAGTTAGTGTTTCATAAGTGAAATATCAGAGCTTATAGATTATTTTAAGTCAAGTAGACCCTGTTCTTTTAGCTTAGGATTAAAGCGAATTTCCATCTGGACTCCCCGACCTTTTAATTGTTCTTTTATTTCTTCTTCTACGCGCCTAGCTATTTTTTTGAGCAGCTTTATTTGAGCAATTTCTTCACTTTGTTGATATTGTTCTTTTTCTGCCTCTGTCATAGATTTTTTAGCATCAATGGGCTGATTCCATCTAGCTTTCTCGCTGTCATTTCCTGGTGGAATGCTGCCATTTTCTTCAATCCAGGCTTGCTTAATTTCTTCTAAAACTGTGCGGCTAGGGCGAGCGATCTCCTGTACTTTTAGCCAATAGCAACGATCAGGTTGGCGTACTAAATGTTGTTTAAGACTTAGATAAATATCCCGAGAATAGCCCACATATTGCAAGATTTTATCTTGGTTAAAAATGGCATAAGCACCGATTTTACCCAGCAAATTTTCAGGAAGGCAACCATTTTTGTCTAGGTAAAGTATATAGTCTAGATTTGTCAGTGTGGAAGTTTCTGTTTGAGCAGTCATTGTTGCAAGTTTTCAGTGATTTAGATATTTTTAGGGCAATTTATACCACTTTTAGATAAATGGCACACAGGCGACTAGGTTTAAAAATTTTAGCTTTAAACATAAAATTAGGCGGTATGTTAATAATTACGTAATCCTCAGAGTTATGATACCTTTCAAACTCAACAGGCATACCTTTAGGAGTATTTTTGCTATAAGGAACAGGTTTAAACAGCAATTGAGTAAACTCAACCTTTACCCCCTGAGTCTGTTGACTGACCTGTTGCAAAAAGGTTTCCTGTGTCAATAATTCAAACAGTGTTTTTCTAGCATCGGGGTTGAGAGTGAAACTACCATCAAAATTTTCAATAATCTTGAGAGGCATTGGGAATATTTATCTCTAATAGCAATATTTTATCGTTTGGTCCTTTGGCTCAGTCATAATTATGACCTATTTGTAGCTTATAAAGCTAGTTTTGGCTTTGTTTGGGCTTGATTTTTGTTTAAGTCCCGTTAGGCAACTCGCGATAGTATAAATCAGGCGCTATAACTACATAACCCTCGTTAGCAATTCGGACTGCTATATCTTTGATGTGCTGTGTTAAACCAAAAGCCTCCATTAGCAGTATAATGCTTGGCTTGCGGCTATCTTCCATCGGAGTACACAAAAAAGCAGGCATTTCTCCATCGGGAGTAGAAATCATTATCTCTACCTGTTCGACTTGCATCTTATTACCTTTGTCAATCTTTTTGAACTATAACTTTATCCCTACACTATTGATGCCCCAACAACTAGACTAAAACGAAGAATACTATCAGTAGATGTGTCAGCTCAAACATAAGCTTAAGTTTTGGCGATCGCCTCACCCCCTCTAACTCAGCGGAATTCACCTATCCCCACTTCGAGCCTCAAGTGATTTTCTGTAGTACCAGACTCAACTTTCTTATAATGCTGACTGATTTAAGAGACTTGATGGGATTTTTGTGGCCAAACACTAAGAGCCACCTTCGCCACATCTCGAATCACACAAGGATCGGCAAAAGTTTTATTTAAAACTGCCATCCCTTGAGATACGCCCACAAAAAATCTAGCTAAGGCGCGAATATCTTGGTCCTGGGCAAGTAAATTTTCAGCTTGCGCTTTTCTGAGTACTTGATAGATAGCTGATTCTAAACTGCCCAGACGTTCGGCAATTTTGCGCTCAATCATCTCTGAATCTCCCGAACTACCAACACAAGTATTTGTATTTAGACAACCTCGTGGATATTGAGGATTGCTCATGCGCTCAATCATCACCTCAAACATTCCCTTTAACGCTTGATAAGGATCGGGATGATTTAATTGCTCGGCGATCGCTGCCTGAAATTTAGCGGCATAACGGTCTAATACTGCCATAAATAACTGTTCTTTATCCCCAAAAGCACCATAGAGACTGCCTCTACCCAGTCGGGTGGCTTTAGTTAAATCTTGAATGGAAGTTCCTTCATAACCCTTTTGCCAAAACACCTCCATCGCCCGATCTAAAACTTCTTCTTGATTAAATTGCTTAACACCTGCCATAATACTCCCTCCTTATCCTGGACTATTCATTCCAAGATCATAAGTAAATTATGACATCTAGTTAGCTAACCTGCAATTGTTAGAGCTTTTTAGATTATTTTAAGTATTTATCCTCAATTATCATGTTTGACCGTTCATTCCAAAATAGGATACATTAAGGATGTCAACAGCAAAGCAATCATTCCCCTTCAACCAAAGGATTTCAATCATGGCTAGACTTCAAGGAAAAAACGCATTAATCACTGGTGGCACTACAGGCATTGGTTTTGAAACAGCCAAACAGTATTTAGCTGAAGGTGCGAAAGTAATTATTACTGGCACCAATGAAGATAGACTGGCTAGCGCAGTATCTCAATTAGGAGAAGATGCCACTTCTATTCGTGCTGATGTTCGTTCTTTGGCTGACCTCGATCGTCTGGCACAGGAAGTTAAAAGAGAGTTTGGCAGTCTCGATATTCTCTTTGTAATCCCTTAGAAATAGATCGCTCAGATCGCTCTTTTAGAAAAGGCTCACAATTACCTCATCAGGAGAAAATTATGCACTAACACTCCTAGAAATTTAAGACAAACTAAGCGTATATTTTTACTTACACGCTTAGTTTTATGCTGATTTGATTTAGTCTTTGCTCATAAACAATCCTTGGTACAAGTTTAAATCTCAACCTTAGTCAGAAAAATGAGTTTATCAATATCAAATTTAATTATCGTAGATCGTTCCTCAACTAGCCTTTGGGGTAATGCTTGGCGCAGATTTCGCCGCGATCGCATGGCAATATTAGGCACGATCGTTCTCGCAATTTTAGTAGTAAGTATTATTTTGGGTCCCTTATTTTATACCACTCCTATTGACACAATTGACTTTAGCAAAGCAACTTTACCTCCAACTGGGGAACATCCCTTTGGTACTAACGATTTAGGTCAAGATCAATTGGCTAGAGTTTTATCTGGTGGACGCATTTCCCTGACAGTAGGAATAGCAGCCATGTTAGTCGCTATCTTTTTAGGTACTCTAATTGGTGCGGTTTCCGGTTTTTATGGCGGAACAGTTGATAGTTTGCTGATGCGTCTAACTGATTTATTCCTGGCTTTACCTCAATTACCTTTACTTTTGTTAGTAGTGTACTTATTTCGGGATGCAGTCAAGGCGATCGCTGGTCCAGAATTAGGCATTTTTATCTTAATAGTGGTGGTAATTGGCGGACTCAACTGGATGTCTGTAGCGCGACTGGTGAGAGCCAATTTTTTGAAGGTTCGAGAAATGGAATTTGTTACCGCTGCTAAGTCTCTTGGGGCTCGATCGAGGAGGATAATCTGGATTCACATTCTCCCTAATGTACTCAGCGTCACAATTGTCGCTGCAACCCTCGCTGTTGGCAATGCGATCATCACAGAATCTACTCTCAGCTTTTTAGGTTTGGGCTTTCCTCCCGACGTACCAACTTGGGGAAGAATGCTCTACGATGCCCAAAATTACATCACATCTGCTCCCCACATGGCACTGTTTCCAGGTTTGGCAATTTTTCTGACAGTGTTGAGTATCAATTATATTGGCGATGGTTTGCGGGATGCTTTAGATCCGAAAACGGGAAAGTAGGGGCGCACGGCGGTGCGCCCTCTCACAAAGGTCAGGGCTCAAAAATCAAAGATTTTAATAGTAGAATTCTCGCCAAATGTTGCTAAAAAATCCCCTAGCAAAAAGCAGGGGATTTAATTTAATTACTTAAAACTTATAAATTCAGCCAACTAAAATTAGCCGAACTTACCAGCATTCGATGCCATCAAGAAGGCCGCGTAGGTGAGGATATAGCCAATTGTAAAGTGGGCTAGACCAACTACACGAGCTTGAACGATCGAGAGAGCAACGGGCTTATCCTTCCAGCGAACTAGGTTTGCCAGAGGAGTACGCTCGTGCGCCCAAACAATCGTTTCAATCAACTCTTGCCAGTAACCTCTCCAGGAGATGAGGAACATGAAACCAGTTGCCCAAACTAGGTGTCCGAAGAGGAACATCCAAGCCCAAACAGAAAGGTTGTTCACCCCGTAAGGATTGTAGCCGTTGATTAATTGAGCTGAGTTTGCCCAGAGATAATCACGGAACCAACCCATCAAATAGGTGGAGTTTTCATTGAACTGAGCGACATTGCCTTGCCAAACACCAAGGTGTTTCCAATGCCAGTAGAAATCTAGCCAAGCAACCGTGTTGAGCATCCAGAATACGGAGAGGTAAAAAGCATCCCAAGCAGAGATGTCACAAGTACCACCACGTCCAGGACCATCACAAGGGAAGGCAAAACCGAAGTCTTTTTTGTCTGGCATTAGTTTAGAACCACGGGCGTCTAGAGCACCTTTGACCAAGATCAAAGTAGTAGTATGAAGTCCTAGAGCGATCGCATGGTGAGCTAGGAAGTCACCAGGCCCAATGGTCAAAAATAGGGAGTTAGTACCGCTATTAATAGCATCTAACCACCCAGGTAACCAAACATTGCCGAAATTCGGCCAGGCAGTTGTGGCAAGACTGTCAGGATTAGATAGTAGAGTATCAAAGCCATAGAGAGTTTTACCAGATGCTGCTTGAACCCACTGAGCAAATACAGGCTCGATCAAAATTTGTTTCTCAGGAGTACCGAAGGCAACTACAACGTCGTTATGAACGTATAAACCTAAAGTATGGAACCCAAGGAACAAAGTTACCCAGCTCAAGTGAGAAATAAGGGTCTCTTTATAATTCAATACTCTTGCTAAAACGTTATTTTCGTTAGCTACAGGATCGTAATCACGAACTAGGAAGATTGCACCATGGGCAAAAGCTCCGACCATTAGGAAGCCAGCAATATATTGGTGATGCACATATAAAGCTGCTTGCGTCGTCTGATCCTGGGCAATGAAGACATAAGACGGCAGCGAATACATATGTTGCGCGACCAAAGAGGTAATTACACCCAAGGAAGCTAATGCTAAACCAAGTTGGAAGTGCAGGGAGTTATTAAGAGCATCATAGATCCCTTTATGACCTGCACCCAAGTCTCCAGGAGTTCCTTCTGGAGGATTATGGGTATCCAAAATCTCTTTTATACTGTGACCAATACCGAAGTTGGTTCGGTACATATGTCCAGCAATAATAAAGATAACAGCGATCGCCATATGGTGATGGGCAATATCTGTTAACCAAAGAGACTCAGTTTGAGGATGAAAACCACCTAGAAAAGTCAAGATTGCAGTTCCTGCGCCTTCAGAAGTTCCAAATACATGACTTGCAGTATCAGGATTCTGAGCATAAACACCCCAGTTCAGACTGAAGAAAGGTGCTAAACCCGCTGGGTGAGGAGGCGTAGACAAGAAATTATCCCAACCTACATGCTGTCCGCGAGATTCAGGGATTGCAACGTGAATTAAGTGTCCAGCCCAAGCCAGAGAACTAACGCCAAATAAACCTGCTAAATGATGGTTAAGGCGAGACTCAGCATTCTTGAACCAAGATAAGCTAGGACGGAACTTAGGCTGTAGATGCAACCAACCAGCAAACAAAAACAAGGTAGCAAGTATTAGTAAGAAAATTGCACCTTGATATAAGTCTTGGTTAGTAGTCATCCCAATGG
>JBFRWL010000595.1:0-3543 GCA_051439565.1 Prochloraceae cyanobacterium | reverse complement strand
GCTTCTAGACGAGCAGCAGCGCGTTGAATGCTACCTTGAACGGACTCTAGATCGGAACTGCTAGGAAAACGACCTGCTGCATCGGCAGCAGCAATAACAGTAGTAACAACTGATTTCATTAGTTTCTATCTCCAGACTGCATTTAATCGGGTATGAATTTTAGTTGGCTTGGCTAATTGCAAATTGCTCCTAGCCCTATTGCCTAAAAAGTATGGCTAACGATGAAATGGTTAGCTTAGAGCCGCAATCACGCGATCAAAATAGCTACTTGCTTCAGCAACTAAGCTAGCGCAGCGGTCTTCTACTACAGGGCTACCCATTTTACGCAACCTGGCACCAGCACGAGCCTCACTTGGAGTGTCTTTGATGTGAGCAGCAGCTTGAGCCTTCATGATCTGAACGGCACGTACAGTGGAAGTGGCGGGTACGCCTAAAGCTGTATAGGTTTCCTTGAGACCATTTAAGCAGCGATCGTCCAGAACGGAAGCATCCCCAGCCAGAAGAGCGTAGGTGACATAGCGTAGGATGATTTCACCATCGCGCAAGCAAGCAGCCATGCGGCGGTTGGGGTAGCAGTTACCACCAGCTTGGATCAAACCTTGGTTTTCGCAGATCATTCCAGCAATAGCATCAGAAACCATACAGCTGGCGTTGCTGGCGAGCGCGTTCACTGCATCAAGGCGTCTGTTGCCTGCAGCTACAAAACCGCGAAGTTCGCCAATCTTATCAGCACTGATGCATGAAGTGCTGGCATCTGCTGTAACTACAGCTCTGGAAAAAGAGTCAAGCATCGAGCTCTCCTTATTGATTTGACTTATGATGTTAAAACTTAAAAGATTGAGGGACCCTCTGTCTTGGTTCTGACAAAGAAAGTAACATTTTGTAAAAAAGTTAAGTTTGATAAAAACTGAATTTCTGGAGCGCGTCAAGTCTACCGCGCTCTTGGCATTGATACGGCTACCTATGTTACTGTCAGAAACAGCTAAACCTAGTCTTAGTAATTATCTTCAAAAAAACTACTGCCGTCAGCGGCAGTAGATTATTCGGACTTTTAAGCCTCTTGAGCGGTGCAAGAGTTAATGCTTCTGACCTCTGGAGTGTGTTTGATTGTCACCGTGTGACAATCACTGTCGTTGCAACGCTTCTGGCTTGACACCCAGTTGCTGTTGTTCCTAGATTAGCCCAGGTCCTTTATGACGCCAGTCGTGTTCGATCGTCAATTTACCATCTTCATCTTCTGACAACTCCAGGAGTTCGTGAAGGCGTCGATCGCGACGTTGTTGCTCTTGCTCTCTCAGGTCTCCAGGTTCGTTGATGTAAATTTCCGGCTCAATGGGATAGTTATTAATCAGTCCTTCTTGGTCGATGGTGTAGCCATCTAGCATATGGCTACATTCTCCATCCCCAGTTTCCTTATGGTAGATATGACCGAAGTGTTTCCCCTCTCTGGCTGCTCGCGCTACCGATTCAGGTGGGATAATATGCGGGTCGTAGTGAGAAATCATCGGATTAGAATCACTTTGAGGTTTCATCGTTTCCTCCTTGCTACCTGTTGGAAGCAATGATTTAAGGGATTTAAAATTCACTGTGACTGAAGCGGTATACAATTTATTGTACCAATTCTATTTAAGATTGCTACACCTCGGTTAGGAAAGGCAGCAGACAATAGATTAAAGATTCCCTGGGCTTGAGCCAGAGCACAACCATTGCCAGCTTTAATTGTCCTTTGCAGCTTCGCCCGATGCTTGACAATACAGCTAGAAAATTGGCATATTAATTAACTCGAAAAAGATATTTGTTGGTTGAACTTGTTCTCTCAGGTCAAGACCAACATCAGGAGTAAAAAAGTGGGTATACTGAAACCATTTCGCTTGCTCCATAAGCAAGAGATTGAAGCTAAAGCCATTGAGCTTCTCAAACGAATGGAACTAACCTCAAATTCTGCGATTCAGTGGCCTTTAGATACAAGGCGAGTGGCTGAATTTTTGGGGTTAAATGTAGTTTGGGCTAGTATTCCCGACGACGAAATTGGTCAAAGAACTACAAGGATTTGGCCTTTAGAGCGTCTGATTGAAGTTAACAAAGACATTCGGGAATTGCGTGGGGTTTGGGGAGAAGCAACTATTGCTCATGAAATCGGACATTGGGTACTGCACATTAATCCCGTGGCAGTGAAGAGATTTTTGAGACTGCAAGCTAGGGGAGTGTACATCAATAAGGTAGAACCTCTGTTTCGCCGTAGTGAAAGCAACATACGCGGAATTGAATGGCAAGCTGATTACTTTGCTAGTTGTTTATTGATGCCCCGATACATCTTGCTTCCGAAAAGACTTCAACAAGATTTAACCTGCTCTGAGAATCTAGATTTAATGGCACAAGAATTGGGAGTAAGCAGCTACCATCTTGCTTATCGTCTCCAAGACTTGGATTGGATCAAGAGTAACTAAGGTGATTTCTGGGAAAGAAGATCCCCAACCACTTGAGTAGGTCGGTCAAATTAATTAGAAAATGGTTGAGAGACAGGTCAGAGGTAAAAACAAACAGCTAATAGCTAATTCCCTAATTTCGGTTTGATATTTATCTATCTTAGCTGTTTACTGAATCAGCCCCACGCCTTCAGGCTGAGGATAACGTCAATTAACGCATGGTTACAAACTCCTCAGCAGCGCTAGGATGAATGCCGACAGTCGCGTCGAAGTCAGATTTTTTCCCTCCCATCTTGATAGCGATCGCCACTCCTTGTATGATCTCACCAGCATGTTCGCCTACCATGTGCGCTCCCAACACTCGATCACTATTCTGGTCAACTACTAATTTCATCAGAGTTCTTTCTTCTTGACCGCTAACGGTGTGATAGAGGGGTCGGAATTTGGCCCGATAAATTTTCACGGCATCACCGTATTTTTCCCGCGCTTGTTGTTCAGTTAAACCAACTGTAGCTAGTTCCGGGGTACTAAAAACGGCGCTGGGGATATTTTCGTAACTCATAATCCGCTCTTGAGTCCCAAACATAGTGTCAGCAAAAATCCGTCCCGCCTTAATCGCCACAGGAGTTAAATTGACCCGATCAGTACAGTCACCGACAGCATAAATATTTTCTTGACTGGTCTGGCTATACTTATTGATCGAGATCGCCCCCTTAACAACTTCTACCCCAGCATTCTCTAAGGCCAAATTATCTAGATTGGGTTTCCTTCCCAAAGCGGCTAAACTCAATACATCGGCGATTGCAATTGGTTCTTTCTCGCCTTTATCAGACACCTTAATTCCTTCTGGGGTCTTTTCAATCTTAATATCTTGAGAATTATTGAAGATGCGAATGCCGTGCTGTTGCATTGCCTCTTGCAAAGTAGAGCGAAGGTCGCCGTCAAATCCCCGCAAAATTTTATCGGCGCGGATAATCTGAGTGACCTCCGATCCCAAACCGTGCATGATACAGGCGAATTCCACCCCGACATAACCGCCGCCGAGAATCACTAAACGCTTCGGTTGTTCCTGGAGATGGAACATATTGTCAGAGACGATGGTATGTTCTATCCCTGG
>JBFRWL010000594.1:0-8348 GCA_051439565.1 Prochloraceae cyanobacterium | reverse complement strand
GCACCAAGAGCGTCAACCTCAGTATTTACTAATTCAGGGGTTAATCTCTGGGGGAACGCTTTCGGGGATGATTTTGGCTAGCTTAGGGCTTGGATGGCTGCAAAAGCGACTTAAAGCTCAATTAGTTGCCCTTCACTCTAGACAACCCTCACCAGAGGAGAATGTCATAACCACCTCAGCCACCCAAAGCAATGGACAAGAAATTAGTACTACCGATTTAGAACGTACCGTTGCTGCTAACCAGAGAAAGCTAAATTGGCAGCTAGCACTCAATTTAAACAACTTGAACCAATTAATCCTACAAATTGGACAAATTGCAATTTGGGTGGTGGGACTGGCTTGGATCGCGGGCTTATTTCCCTGGACGCGTTGGTTGCAGTCTTGGTTGAGTCAAAAGCCCCTCTCAATTTTGCTAGTTTTGCTAAGCATTAACTTAATGGTGAAAATAGTTAATTTCACCATCGCTCGCGGCTTCGCCATACTGACAGAAGAACTATCATCTGCGGATGTTGAGCAGCGAAGAAAAAGCCTAAGGCTAGGGACTGTGGTTGGAGTACTTAAAGGTCTTATCACTATCATAGTTATCTCAATTGGCTTCATTGTCTTACTGTCTGTCCTAGGAATTCCTCTTGCTCCCGTGCTAGCTGGTGCTGGTATTGTCGGTTTAGCAATTTCTCTGGCTTCTCAGGATATACTCAAAGACATAATTAATGGCACTCTGATTTTGCTCGAAGATCGCTATGCTGTCGGCGATTTTGTTACAGTTGCTGGGGTCACGGGTTTAGTAGAGAAGATGAATCTGCGCCTCAGTGAAATCCGAGATATTAAAGGAACTTTGAGTACGATTCCCCATGGGGGTGTCACTATCGTGCAAAACCACAGCAAGCATTGGTCGCGGATCAATTTTACTGTCGAGGTCAGTTGCAAAACAGATGTGGTTCAGGCAATGGCAATACTTAAACAACTAGCTGAAGAAATGGCTCAAGATCGGCAATTGCAAAACAAGATCATAGACCCAGTTAACGTCTTGGGTGTCAATGAGCTTGCTCATAGTGGCATTCAGTTGCTGATTCGGATCAAAACCCAACCGGGAGAGCAATGGGAGGTGGAACGAGAGTTTCGCCGCCGTCTAAGCATTGCTTTCGAGAAAGAGGGAATTGCCCTTGGGGTGCCACAGCGACAAATTATTTCTACCCAAAATACTCAGGAAAAAGTAATTGATTAAATAAATAATTAGGGCTTGCTGCGCAAGCTTGAAAAGCTTACTTTAATGCTTAGTTGAACCAATCTGGAATCAATCTCAACAATTAACAACGATCGACTATGACTACGCCAACGGAAAAACAGAAGAAATAGCCGTCGGCTATGAATGTTCGCGAACCTGTAAAACTTCTGTTGATGGATTTGAGTACATTTGGAGTGAGCGAATGTTAGTTGTAAGTTCTCTGGTTGCCGCCGCATCAGCAGGAAAATCTTTAAGAAAGCGCTTGTCTAAAGTTCAAGAGGCTTTATACCAATTTCAAAAAATACTACTACACAATTTAGCCGACAATAAACAGAAGTTATCGGGACTTTATGCGGACAATCCCAAACGCACCACAAATAGACCCAGTGCCGAACAACTACTACCTGCCTTTAAAGAAATTAACCGAGTTAGTGTTAATGTTGATAGTCAAGTTGATTCTCAAATAGAACAACTCTCCCCACTATAATAGGAAATTTTTACCTTACTCGAAATTCCTCGAGAGATCTACACTCAGTTAAAGGGATAATTTAGTTTCTTAATCCTATATAAAAACCTGTAACGATGTCAAATTACAAAAAAATTTTGTCACCAAACTAGTTTTTTAATTGGATTCTTCTGACCTCAGAAAAAATGAGTGGACGTGAGTATTTTTGGGGTAGCAATCGATAAAAATAGAATCTAAAAACTAAGGATATTAAGGGTAAAATTGAACAATAAAACTAAAGTTAAATCATCTTAACCAGAATAATTTTAAAGAAGTTATTTTTAAAATTTTTAACATACATCTACTTAAAAAATTGCTAATCTAATAGTAGATAAATAAATAACTATGGCTAATTGC
This sequence comes from Prochloraceae cyanobacterium, assembly GCA_051439565.1. Taxonomy (GTDB): domain Bacteria; phylum Cyanobacteriota; class Cyanobacteriia; order Cyanobacteriales; family JBFRWL01; genus JBFRWL01. The sequence goes on along the minus strand of JBFRWL010000594.1, from coordinate 6,261 downwards.
TACAAGCGCAAAGCTTTAATAATGGCTACAGAGCGAACTTCAGGAGAAAAGAAAAATGTTAACAGACTTATCCAGAGATCCCCCCCGTAACTCCAAGGAAGAAACTAACTCAAAACTCATACCAGATCCTTGGACATTAACTAGCCCAAGCCCAAAAACTCATCCTCTTCCTGCTACTGCCGAGACGTGGAAATTTGCTGGAGAACCTCATCCTCTAATTAGTCCGGCTGGATGTCCAAACGCTTTGGAATTAGCAAGCGCTAAATTTAATGCCGGGCAAGAGCTGTTGCAAGATTGGCTCAAGCTCAAGGCTGAGGATGCTAAAAAAGTTACAGTTCAGCTCCAGCAAGCGCTAGGACTGCTCTATTGGCTGGAAATGATCGCATAGAGAACCTTCTAAGGAGAAATTTGTCGCTGGCAAGCGATCGGCTTTTGTAGGGTGGAGACTTGGGCGGAAGCAGAGCGGGAACCCAGGGACATGAGGAGAGAATGATGGCAGTATTACTATCAAATAGAATTGAAGCGGGTCGCTTACTAGCAGTCAAACTGAAAACCTATGCTAACCGCTCGGAGGTTATCGTGTTGGGACTTCCCCGTGGCGGCGTGCCAGTTGCTTTTGAAATAGCTAAAGCGCTCAATGTCCCATTAGATATCTGTCTGGTGCGAAAACTGGGCGTACCGGGACACCAAGAATTGGCAATGGGAGCAATTGCCAGTGGTGGAGTGATGGCGATCAATGAAGACGTAATGCGATGGCGAAGAATCTCTGCGCAAGCGTTCGCTAAGGTACGAACCAAAGAAACAGAAGAATTAGAGAGACGAGATCGCCTTTATCGGGGCAATCGTCCGTTTCCCGACCTGCGCGATCGCACTGTAATTCTAGTTGATGACGGTATTGCTACAGGTTCAACCATTCGTGCAGCCATTGCCCTCTTGAAAGAGCACCAGCCTAAAAGCATTGTGGTTGCAGTTCCAGTTGCACCCCCCTCAACCTGCAGGGAATTGAGAGCAGAAGTAGACAAGGTAGTATGCTTGCTGAAACCGGAGCATCTCTATTCCATTAGCCTCTGGTACGAAGATTTTTCTCAAACTAGCGACCAAGAAGTACGTAACTTGCTAGAGGCGGCTGCTTGCCAGCCTACTCAAGCCTAAACTTACAGTTGGCACTTAGTTTTCAGCCTAGGTGGTGTGAAGAAATTAAGTCTTACTAAAGTCAATCCCGATCGGGAGGAGAGGCGATGAAGAAAAGATCTAAATTAGACGATCAAGAGAGCCTAGTTTCGGTAACAGCAGGTCCAGTTACCCTAGAAGGCAATCTAGCAATACCGCCAACAGCCGAGGGGGTAGTGTTATTTGCTCACGGTAGTGGCAGCAGTAGACACAGTCCTCGCAATCGATACGTTGCCCAAGTGCTAAACTCTCAGAGACTAGCAACCTTACTAATTGACCTACTCACCGAGTCGGAAGAGGAGATCGATCGGCAGACGCGGCATTTGCGCTTTGAGATTGGCTTGCTTGCCCAGCGGCTAATTGGGGCTACCGATTGGCTCAGAGCCAATTCAGCTACCCGTAATTTGAAGATTGGCTACTTTGGTGCCAGCACCGGAAGTGCCGCTGCCTTAGTAGCAGCAACTCAACGCTCCAACTTAGTCGGCGCGATCGTCTCTCGCGGCGGACGGCCCGATCTAGCTGGCTCAGCTCTATCTCGCGTCAGGGCTCCAACACTCTTAATCGTAGGTGGTCAAGATATTCCAGTGATCCAAATGAATCGAGACGCGATGGCGTATCTCTCTGCCCAAAAGCAGCTAATAATTATTCCTGGAGCAACTCATCTATTTGAAGAGTCAGGTGCCTTAGAGAAAGTGGCGCGGCTGACAAGTAAGTGGTTCAATCGCTACCTCAGAAGCGGTAGACAAGCAAAACTAGCATTGGCAGATAATGGTTAACACTTATTCGTAAGCTAATGTGCATTTAACTTGCACTTTTAGTAATTTATGCTGAAGAAGGCTAGGAGGCAGAGGGCAGAAGGAAATAGAAAGAAGTGGACTCAACCCCTCCTGATAATAAAGCCACTAATTCTATATTCAGTGCGGGTCTTAAACCCGAAGGTCAGAAAAGCAAAAAGGCTGAATTTTACCGATAACTTACCTTCTGCCTTTCCTCCCAAAGAGGATAACTAGGAGTACTTAGGAGTACTAAGGAGCTAGGGAATATGCCCATAGATCGTAATAGTAATGGCAAGAGAAAATCTCCTGAGTCGGGGAACTTGCGCGGCGGCTTAATTATCCTGTTGACATGGCTTTTATTGCTGAATCTGTTTGTCTGGTTGAGTCCTAAGAACGAACTCAAACCTTACAGTGAATTTATTAAGCAGGTAGAGCAAGGTCAAGTAGCTCGCGTTACCATCGGTGAGAATCAAATTTACTACGAACTAATAACTAACGACCAATCCCAGCAAAAATTTATCACCATTCGGGTACCTGACGATAAAGAATTACCTCAACTTCTGCGCGAGCGAGACGTAGAATTTTCCGGTCAACCCTCTGGTGGAGGCTGGTTTAATTGGATTTTAATCGTCTTTATCATCTGGATTTTAGGTGGTTGGCTGCTTAATCGTGCCGCTAGTGGAGGCGGTCCCGCTGCCTTAATGTTCGGTAAAAGCAAAGCTCGTATTTACTCGGAAGGCACTACAGGCGTGACTTTTGACGACGTGGCAGGAGTAGATGAAGCCAAAACGGAATTGCAAGAAATTGTCGATTTTCTCAAACATGCAGACAAATACACTCGTTTAGGGGCAAAAATTCCCAAAGGAGTTTTGTTAGTAGGACCACCAGGAACAGGCAAAACCCTTCTAGCCAAAGCGATCGCTGGCGAAGCAGGAGTTCCCTTCTTTAGTATCTCCGGCTCAGAGTTTATTGAATTATTTGTCGGCATCGGTGCCTCGCGAGTGCGGGATTTATTCGAACAAGCCAAACAACAAGCTCCCTGTATTGTGTTTATTGACGAGTTGGATGCTCTAGGAAAATCCAGGGCTGGCGCTGGTCCGCTAGTAGGTACCAATGACGAGCGAGAACAAACTCTCAACCAATTACTGGCAGAAATGGACGGCTTCGATCCCAATACTGGCGTTATTCTCCTAGCTGCTACCAACCGTCCCGAAGTCCTCGACCCCGCCTTATTGCGTCCCGGTCGCTTCGATCGCCAAATAGTAGTAGATCGCCCCGATAAAATTGGCCGTAAAGCGATTCTGGAAGTACACGCCAAAAATGTCAAATTAGCAGGAGATGTAAACTTAGAAAAGCTAGCTGCTCGCACTCCAGGTTTTGCCGGAGCCGATTTAGCTAATTTAGTCAATGAAGCTGCTCTATTGGCTGCACGCAATAACCGCACCTCCGTAACTATGGAGGACTTCAATGAGGCGATCGAGCGAATCTTAACTGGGTTAGAGAAAAAGTCTCGCGTTCTCAATGAGCTGGAGAAAAAGACGGTTGCCTATCACGAAGTCGGTCACGCTATTATTGCCGTGTTAATGCCTGGTGCGGGAGCAGTGGAAAAAATATCTATCGTACCTCGCGGTGTAGGTGCTTTAGGTTACACCTTGCAATTGCCGGAAGAAGACCGTTTTTTAATGATTGAAGATGAAATTCGGGGACGAATTGCTACCCTCTTAGGGGGACGTTCCGCAGAGGAATTGATTTTTAGTAAAGTATCTACTGGAGCCAGCGACGACATTCAAAAAGCCACCGATCTCGCCGAACGGTTCGTTACTCTCTATGGCATGAGCGATAAACTTGGTCCCATTGCCTTCGAGAAGATTCAACAGCAGTTTTTAGAAGGTTATACTAATCCTCGCCGTCCAGTTAGTCCCAAAATTGCGGAAGAGATCGATCGAGAAGTCAAGACGATCGTCGAGGGAGCGCACCACATTGCCTTAGTAATTTTAGAAAAGAATCGAGAACTCCTAGAACAAACAGCCCGAATGCTGTTAGAGCGCGAAATTCTTGAGGGAGAAGAACTGCAACAGCAGCTCGATCGCGCCCAGAGTCCAGCAGAAATGGAACAATGGTTGCGCATAGGTAAACTACCCCAAGGAACTTTACTCAGACAAACAACCCTCAATGGAGGTCATAAAGCTCAAACGATTTTTAATAAGTAGGTGGGTCAAATTAATTAGAAAATGGTTGAGGGAGAGGTCAGAGGTCAGAGGTCAAAAGTCAGGAGAATAAGACAGAAGTTAAAGCGAGACACGCTAGTTGGGACTAAGTTTTAGACGGTAAGAATTGGAGATTTATATGAGTACAAAAGTTAATGAAGTTAAACAGATTGCCGCACAATTGTTGGCTGGAATGCTTGCCAATCCACACATCTACGCCAGCATTAGTGACGAAATGAGTAAAGGACGGCAAGAACAAGAATTGATGGAAATGGCGATTCAGATGGCTAAGATTTTGATTGCAAAAGTTGAGCAAAGAACCGATTAAGATAGCGATCGGATTTGATGCGTGAACTGACTGGTAAAGAAAGGTGTTAGGTGTTTCTCCCTCTCTCTTACCCTTTCCCTAATCTCTCAGCAATTCTCATTTATAACCGTAATATTGGTTGGAGTTCGCGCTGGTGAAATTTTCTGGAATCACTAACAATTGCACCATTAGATGCAATTACTTGCTGATACCAATAAGCGGAATCTTTGAGAAGGCGCTGTTGATTAGAATAGTCAACGTAAACGATTCCGAAGCGCTGCTTGTAGCCGTGCGCCCATTCAAAATTATCCATAATTGACCAAAGAAAGTACCCCTTGGACTTAACCCCCTCCTCGATCGCGCGATCGTACTCTCGCAGGTAGCGAGTAAGAAAGTCTATGCGTTGTGGATCGTGTACTTTGCCGTCAAGATGCTTCCAGTCATAGTTGGACATACCATTTTCGGTAATAACGATCGGCAGTTGGGTGCGCTGGTAAAAGAAACTAGGCCCCCAGTAAAGAACTTCTGGCGTTACTAGCCAGCCCATCGTCGTCAGTGGCAGCTTATTGGAATTGAGTTTCTCTGGCTCAGAACCAACAAATTCCCCACTATAAATATTGACACCATAAAAGTCTAGAGGCTGGCAGATAGTCTCCATGTCATCGTTGTGGATTTCTGGCATTTCCTCTTGGAACAGCTCAACTCCATCCTGGGGATATTCGCCGAATAGAATGGGGTCAGCAAACCAGGTATTGTTCCAACAGTTTTTCTCGGTGACTGAAAACATACGGGTACGTGCTGCTTCAATATCTTCGAGGCTATTGGTAGCTGGAATCTTCACAAAACCAACCAGTGCTGTACCAACTGTCGGTTGGCTCTTGGCTCTGGAGCGGATGACTTGTATGGCTTTGCCGTGAGCGAGCAGGGAGTGATGTGCGGCCAAGAGAACCTCAGCAAAGCTCAACTTCAGACCTGGTGCGTGTTCGCCTGTTTGGTGTCCGAGACCAATGAAACATTGGGGCTCATTTTGAATAATCCAGTGGGATACGCGATCGGAAAGTTTATCAACTATAACGTTGACATACTCAGCAAACCAATCGGCACTGTCACGGTTGAGCCAACCCCCTCGGCAATAAAGAGTGTAAGGATAATCCCAATGAAACAGAGTCACCCAAGGCTGTATACCTCGTTCCCACAAGCAATCAATTAAGCTGTCGTAAAATGCCAGCCCTTTTTGATTGACTTTTCCGATTCCATCTGGAATGACTCGCGGCCAAGAAATAGATAAGCGATAGGCCATCAAGCCAATTTCGCTCATGATTTGCACGTCTTCTGGGTACCTGTGATAGCGATCGCAGGCAACATCTCCGACGTGACCGGACCAAATTCTTCCTGGTTCGCGGCACATTATGTCCCAAACTGAAAGACCTTTGCCATCTTCATAGGCTCCACCTTCAACTTGATAGCTAGCATCAGCAGCTCCCCAGACAAAATCTTTAGGAAAACTCATGAGAACCTCCTTAGCGATACTTTTTGAGATTCCTGACCTATAGAGATGAGACTGGCTTGAGGGCAATCGAGGGAAACAGAATGCCACCAACTTTCAAGGATACGAACCGGAACTAGAGCCACGATCGCGCCCCCAAAACCCCCTCCTGTCTGACGAGCGCCGATCGCACCCCGATTGATGGCTGCTTCCCACAGTAAATCCGTCTCTTTGATAGTTACTTCAAATTGATTTTTTTGGGACAGATGGCTAGCGTTCATGAGTTGCCCCAAGTCAGCGAGTCGATTTTCCTTG
>JBFRWL010000593.1:0-8691 GCA_051439565.1 Prochloraceae cyanobacterium | reverse complement strand
CATCGCATTCAGAATTTTGCGTATAGCTGCCTTGATGCGACGGTTAAGCAGCATCTCTGGTAGAAAACAAGATTCTATATAGCGACCTTCAATTTGTTTTCCTGTGATACTGGTGACAGTAAATTCGTCAATCATCTGGGGAGGGGCAGAACACCAAAAATCTAGCCCTTGATTGGAATATTCAGAATATCCTAGTTTGTCGGCAACGATTTGAGCCTGTTCTAAATTGGTATGGTGACCGATAAGACCAAACATTTATTGTTCGCTTTTACTTTAGTAGGTGTAATTTAGGCAATAAGCCCAAAGAAAAAATTAAGACTGTTATCCATATTACGAAAAAATATTACAAAAAAATTGCCGCTCTCTAAGAGCGGCTGTTAAATAGTTATCGTAATCAATCAATGTTGCCTTAAGCAGCTACCAGGCCGTAAGCAGACATCCGCATGATTTCGCGGGTACTAAACCCGATATTGCTGAGGGCTTCGCCGTAGCTGATCATAAAATCTTCTACTAAGGCTTCTTTTTCCATGCTTAAGATGCGGCTATCTTCTTCAACTTGATTGAGCATTTTCCATACTAAAGGCAGATTCTGGCGATTAGCGTCCTCAAGTTCTGCCTTGGACTCTTCAAAGTGTTCTTTAAGCCAGACTTCACCGAAGTTGAGATGAGTATATTCGTCCTTGACCACACCTTCAGTAATTTTGCGAGCAAAAGGATCGGCAACGGGAATATAGATATTATAGGCAGCAATAGCAAAAGCTTCGATAATCAGAGCTTGAATTAATAGACAGGTAACGATTTTGCCTTCAGCCTTGGCTGTTTGGAAGTTACTATGTAATTGAGCAAAATACTCGCGGGCAAATTCCATATCCGGTGTTACGTTTAGATTTTTGCCACAGGCTTGAAATCCCTTTTTATGGCGATTTTCCATTTTCGAGAGGCGAATTAGCTCATCTTTATGATCTGGCAACATTTCTGCCATTGCCAGATAATTTTCATAGGCTTCTTGTTCGCCTTCAATCACGATCGCATTAATTCGGCTGTAGGCATCTTTATAAGTTTCGCTGTTATAGTCAAGTTCTGGGTTAAGGGCAATATTCTGCATAGAGTGAGTTTTCTCCTGTTTTTTTGAGGAATTGGGTTGAATTTGGTCTGCCTAAAGTCCTGCTGTCAGGTTGAGGTTGATAAGGATTAAATTTCCCATAACCTTTCCCCATGTTAACGAACTATACTTAGAGCGCTAGTGAAAATAGCTGCAGTCTTTTAATCGGGATGTGACTTAGATTACTATAACTAGAGTAGATTAACAATTATTCACATTTATTAAGATTCCAGCAAGCAAATTATGGCAAAGACTGAGCGTAGAACTTTTTTTCTCGATTTTGAAAAACCCCTTTGCGAATTAGAATCAAGGATTGAGCAGATCCGCCAGTTATCAGAGGAAACTCAAGTGGACGTTTCCGACCAGATATCTCAACTAGAAAAAAGAGCAGTACAACTGCGTAAGGAGATTTTTCGAACTTTAACCCCAGCGCAACGCTTGCAAATAGCCCGTCATCCTCGCCGTCCTTCTACCCTAGATTACATTCAGGCGATTAGCGATGAATGGTTTGAGTTACACGGCGATCGCAGCGGCTCTGACGACCCTGCTTTGGTTGGCGGAATCGCTCGTTTAGAAGGACGGCCAGTGGTAATACTGGGACACCAAAAAGGTCGAGATACAAAAGATAATGTTGCTCGCAGATTTGGCATGCCTTCTCCTGGCGGCTACCGCAAGGCAATTAGATTGATGGAACACGCTAGTCGCTTTGGACTGCCAATTTTGACTTTCATAGATACTCCTGGGGCTTGGGCTGGAGTAGAAGCAGAAAAACTAGGACAGGGTGAGGCGATCGCTTACAATCTCCGGCAAATGTTCGAGCTTGAGGTGCCGATTATCTGTACGGTAATTGGAGAAGGTGGCTCTGGCGGAGCATTAGGTATTGGGGTAGGAGACAGATTACTAATGTTTGAACACTCAGTTTATACTGTCGCGACCCCCGAAGCTTGTGCTGCTATACTTTGGAAAGATGCTGCTAAAGCAGAACAGGCCTGCACGGCTTTAAAAATTACCTCTTGGGACTTGAAAAAATTGGGCATTATCGATCAAATCCTACCTGAACCTGTCAGTGGCGCTCATGCTAATCCTCTAGAAGCATCAGCAATTCTGAAACAGGCTTTGTTGGAAAACTTAGACGACTTGTCCGAGATCAGTTCAGAACAACGACGGCAATTGCGATATCAGAAGTTTCGCGATATTGGCATATTTCAGGAAATTTCTTAACAAAGAATGTTTACTTAGAATTGTGTGCTAGAGAATGTTATAATTTCTGGGTAAACATTTTTTAACATTTTTAATTTTTACTCAGCAACCGAAATACTCCACAGGGAGAAAGTTGATTTCTAGTGCAGGTGCCCACACCTGATCCCCCAATAAATCCTAATCTTTGGATTTAGAAGCTAGCTGACTAAAGAGTGAAAATTGTCTTAACTGCGTCAAATTGTTTGTGTGGAATACTCGAACCCTATCAAAAGTAGAAAAAAAATATTGCATCGAAATATACTAAGTTTTGGCTTAGCACAACTCGGTGCTTGTGTAGCTAGGGAACAGCAGTTAATACTGCCTGAAATAGCTGTTCCAGGAGAGATTTGCTACTGGTGCTAATGTTTCTAAACAAGACCCTCGAAGTAGAAAATCTCCATCGCCAGCTAGACAAATTCTTCTCCTTTCGAGCAACAAAACTGCTTAGCTGCATGGGTAAGAATTGTCGCGGCTTCAAGTTAACCTCTGCCCAAAAAAATTTATTCAGTTCAATATGTTATTGCCTTGCCGCTCTCCCTGAAGAAAAAGGGGACTGAATCGCTTCCCTGCTGCTGCGAGCGGTAGGTTTTCCTGGCATAAATGACGAAGATTTTAGATTATTTGTTAGCAAACGCAGGAGTACATACAATGAATCCTCCTTCCCATCAACTGCGAGCAATTATCACAGGAGCCAGTAGCGGTATTGGCAAAGCCACCGCTTTGGCATTTGCTAAAGCTGGTATTAATCTGGCTCTAGTTAGTCGCTCCCAGGAAAAATTGCAAGCAGTAGCATCTGCTGCAAGAGAAACGGGAGTAAATGTCAAGGCTTACACCTTAGATTTAAGCCAGCTCGAGCGGATTGAAGGAGAAATTGCCGCGATCGCTGCAGATTTTGGCCCCATTGACATTCTGGTTAACAGTGCGGGGATGGGTTACACCAATAGTTTGAGCGCAACTTCTCTAGTTGACTGGCAGCAAGTACTTGACCTCAATCTTACTAGTGTGTTTCAATGCGTTCTTGGTGTTTTACCCGGAATGCGGGAGCGCTCCGGAGGAACAATTATTAACGTTGCCTCCATTGCTTCTCGCAACCCTTTTCCCGGTTGGGGAGCTTACAGTGTCAGCAAGGCTGGCTTAATCGCTTTTTCTCAAACTCTATCAGTAGAAGAAAGAGACAATGGTATTCGCGTAATTACTATTTCTCCCGGTGCTGTCAATACTTCTTTGTGGGATACAGATACAGTGCAAGTAGATTTAAACCGCCAGGCGATGTTAACTCCAGAAAGTGTCGCCGAGTCGATTCTTCACGCTGCCTTACTGTCAGGGCAAGCGGTGGTCGAAGAAATGATCTTAATGCCTAATGCCGGTGCTTTGTAGCGCCTTCTAGTTCAATTTTGCATCAATAAACGCTTTTTTTTGTACGAGTAGAACTCATTACTTAATCATGACAATAGCTTCTTCCAACGGTTTCGATCGCTCTCAATCTTCGGCGATGGTCAATGCTAAAAATGCTCTAGGTCAAAAAGATTCTCAGAAACTTTCTTCTAGACCCGATCGCAATACCCACAACGGTCAGAAGGCACAAATTCAAACAGCCTCAGAACCAGTCAAGGCAAAAATGATGGATGCAGTGCAGGCAATTTTGGAGGGAGTGGGAGAAGATCCAGAGCGTGAAGGACTGTTGAAAACGCCTAAGCGCGTAGCGGAGGCAATGCAATTTCTTACCCAGGGTTATCATCAGTCCCTAGAAAAGCTCGTTAATGATGCCATCTTTGATGAAGGACATAATGAGATGGTTCTAGTACGAGATATTAACTTTTTTAGCCTCTGCGAACATCACATGTTGCCATTTATAGGCAAGGCTCACGTTGCCTATATTCCTAACCAGAAAGTTGTTGGTCTGAGCAAGCTAGCTCGTATTGTGGAAATGTACTCCCGACGGCTACAGGTACAGGAGCGTTTGACTCGTCAAATTGCCGAAGCTATTCAGACTGTTCTCGAACCCCAGGGAGTTGCCGTAGTTATGGAAGCAACTCATATGTGTATGGTAATGCGAGGCGTACAGAAACCTGGTTCTTGGACTGTTACCAGTGCCATGCTCGGAGTTTTTCAAGACGATCAAAGAACTCGCGAAGAATTTTTAAATCTGATTCGCCATCAGCCGAGCTTTTTTTAGAAGCAAGTAATAGTTTAGGGATTAGGGATTAGGGATTAGGTCAATTTTTCTCCCAAGACCGCGTCACCTAACACCTAATCGTAACCAGTGTGTCACGCTCTCAGTCAGTAGCCATATCCTTAACTTTTGCCAACAACTGAGCCACTTTATCTAAATCTTTGTCTCCAGGCGATCGCTCGACACCACTAGATACATCAATACCATCAGGTCGAACTTGACTTACCGCAGCGATGATATTTTCTGGTGTCAGTCCTCCCGCCAGTAGCCAAGGACGGCTAGGTTTAAATGTTGCTAAAAAGCCCCAATCGATTGTTTGTCCGGTTCCCCCTCGTAACTGAGGGTGATAGGCATCTAAAAGCAGTGCGTCAGCACAATCACTATAGGCATTAGCAGCGGATAAAGATTCTTGGGTTTTTATTCTCAAGGCTTTAATTATTTCTATGCCAGCAAGCTGCTGGCGTAGTTGTTGGCACAATTGAGGAGATTCATCTCCGTGAAGTTGTACGCCAGTTAAATCTGCCTCGGCGACAACCCGACTAATTTCCTCCCTATCGGCATTGACAAAAACACCAATTTTATCTATCTTGGGAGGGAGTTGCTCGACAATTCTCTTGATAGAAGCTGGCTTGACATAGCGAGGTGATTTCTCTAGGCAGATAAATCCTAATGCTGTTGCTCCTAGACTCGCGATCGCCTTACCTTGTTCTGCTTTGGTAATCCCGCATATTTTAACTCGCATTTTCCTAAGATTCAAATATATATTTTCCTTTGTATTAAAACTTTGAATAACTGTTAAGTCTTGAGACAAACTGCTATTTTCTCCACCTAGATTTCTATAATCTCTGGTGTTTATAAAATTTTATCAAGATAGGAGGCAAAACTTTGATTACCTCTAGTTTGGTTTTAGCTGTTCAATCAACTACGGAGTGGAATGTATCTGTAGCTTTAGTCATGTTGCTGTGTAATCTATTTGCTATTGTTATTGGTCGCTTTGCCATTCAAAACTCTGGTGTGGGACCAGATCTACCCATACCCAAGCCAGCACTGTGGAAAAAATTTGGCGTTCCTGAACTTATAGCGACTCTCAGCTTCGGTCACATTCTTGGTGTAGGAATGATTTTAGGATTGGCTAATGCAGGGGCTCTCTAAAACAAATTTTAGGTAGTATTAATATCTATCAGATTAGTCCCCCTCGCCAGATAAGCTGTTAGCCTTTAGTATACAGTAAGGAGTCCAACAGTTCTGAGTAATTAGTAATAAACAACTAGCACAAAATTACTTTCTACTCAGAATCAATAGCAACTGTTGGACTTTCAAGACAATCAAAATAGGTTAATTATATACTTATAATAGTTTAGTTAAGCTAAGTAGAGAAGCAAATAAGTGCTTCCTTATCTATACTTACTTGTCTGTTATAAACTGCAGATATACTTCAATAGTCGTGTTAAGCTTAACTTAAATACAATGTTAGAAACAAATAAACAAATCCAAGTTGGCTAATGCTCATTACCTAATCCTTTCTAGAGGGACTAATTCTATATTCTATATAAGGGGAACTGTAAAAGTTCCAGCTAACAAAAGAAAATTATTCAAAGATGGAACTTCTGTGATTACTCTGAGCCTACTGCATCCTATCCAAGCCATACCAGTTCAAAGCTGGAGCTTTGATAATGAATCAACAATTAGGGTGGGAAGAGCAACGGATAACCACGTTATTCTTTATAGTGCTGTCGTTTCCCGTCACCATGCTGAACTAAGACGTAGTGGTTCGGATTGGGAAGTGGTTAATGTGGGAACTAATGGAATCTACTTTGAAGGAAAAAAAATCAATAAAATTAAAGCTAAGGATGGGATGATCCTCCGTCTAGCCTATTCTGGTCCGAAAATTCAGATTAGGATTGACTCAGTAGAGAGAGAAAACGCTGACGAACAAAACACTAAAATCGAGAAAGTTATCGACAAACAGCAAATATTTAGTCGGGAAAAATTACCTAACAAAACAATGATAGAAAAAATGGGCAGTCCGCAAACCTAGACAGTTAAACTATAAGTTGGTCAGCTACTGAAAGTAGGCGATCGCTGCTTGGGTAGTTTGTAGAATCCTTTCTAGAGAGGGAACCTGGCTGGTCTTGCTCGCGCCCAGCCACAATAAATACTCAATATTCCCTGCAGGACCAGTTAGAGGAGACCAAGTTAAGCCCCCATATCTCCAGCCTATTTGCTGAGCGGCATCTAGGACCTGGAAAATCGCTTGAGCTTGGTCCATGGGGTTGCGAACAACTCCCCTTTTTCCTACCCGCGATCGCCCGACTTCAAATTGCGGCTTGACTAATAAGATGGCTTCTTTAGGCAATATAAGCAGATTCCACAGAGTTTCTAGAACTTTAGTTAAGGAAATAAAAGATAAATCCATTACTCCCAAATCAGCAGGGGGTCGATCGCCATACAGGTCAGAATAGGTCAGATAACGAAAATTTGTTCTTTCTTTCAAGATTACTCGCTCGTCCTGACGCAAACTCCAGGCTACTTGTCCATAGCCAACATCTACACCATAAACCTGTTTAGCACCTGCTTGCAGCAAACAATCGGTAAAACCTCCCGTGGAAATACCGCCATCGAGGCAAATGCGCCCTTCCACAGCAATATTAAAGACTTTCAGGGCTTTAGCCAGCTTTTCTCCGCCGCGAGAAACATAGGGAGGTTTTTGTTGAAGCTGAATTTCTGCGGTGGAATCTATCTCTGTAGCAGGTTTATCGATTACCTGCTGATTTACTTTAACTTCTCCAGCACGAATTAAACGCTGTGCTTGTTGACGCGAAGCACAGAAATTTAGGTTTACTAGGAGGACATCAAGTCGTTGTTTAGCCAAGAAAATAATAAATGCTTTTTCTAAATCTAATTCTTTTTTAGCTAGTTATAAGTAGGTGGGTCAAATTAATTAGAAAATGGTTTAGAGAGGCAATAGGCAACAGTCCATAAACAGCTAACCGAAACACCTAACTTCTTATTTCAATTTTATATTTATTTTCGCCTACCTACTTAACTGAATTATGATTAATTAAACGCAATTTGATATCATCTCAACGTCAGGTCGAACTAGCTAGCCACAACGAACCATACTCCGCTCGATGATCGCCGAGAGGATCGGTAAATCGATGTTACCTCCGCTGAGAATTATCCCCACCTTATGTCCAGCAAAGCGATCGCTATACTTAATCAATGCAGCTAGCCCAGCAGCACCTGCTCCCTCTACGACGGTCTTCTCCACCTCAAGCAGCAGCCGCACAGCTTCTTCAATCTCGTCTTCGTCGATCAAGAGGATCTCATCGACCAACTCTCGGATAATGGGTAGTGTGAGTTTTCCTGGTGTTTTAACTGCAATCCCCTCGGCAATAGTTGACCTACCGCAGACGATCGGCTCGCCTCTAAGGGCTTGTAGCATAGAGGGGAAGCGTTTTGTTTGCACGCCAACAATCTTAATCTGGGGCTGAAGATTCTTTGCCGCGATCGCATTACCGGCGATTAAACCGCCACCCCCCACAGGTACCAACAGAATCTCTAGGTTGGGATGCACCGCTAGCATTTCCAGGGCGATCGTTCCTTGTCCGGCAATAATCTGCTTGTCATCATAGGGATGCACAATATTTAGGTTTCTTTCTAGAGCAATTTGTCTGCCCAAGATAATTGCATCATCTAAAGTCTCGCCATGAAAGATCACCTCTGCCCCAAACCCGTATGTCCGTTTTACTTTAACATTAGGCGTAAAGCAGGGCATGACAATAACTGTCGGGATGCCCAAATTTTGAGCCTGATAAGCAACTGCCTGACCATGGTTGCCTGCCGACATGGCAATGATACCTTGCTTTCTTTGGGCGGCGGTTAGGGAAAGAAGTTTTACTAAAGCACCGCGCTCCTTGAAAGAACCAGTAAATTGTAAATTCTCTAACTTGAGGATTACGGTTGCTCCGACTATCTCTGATAGGTGTCGCGAGTAGCGACAGGGAGTATCAGAAGCTTGACCGAGGATCATTTTAGCAGCCTGGCGAATGTTCTGCAGGCTAGGTGATTTGAAGGTAGTTAGTGTCATAGTTAGAGTACTCCATTTTGCCATCAGGCGTTCGCGCAGTTCGCTGGTTTGGCTCAACAGATCTAGAACTTTCAGGCTGGCATAGAC
>JBFRWL010000592.1:0-10578 GCA_051439565.1 Prochloraceae cyanobacterium | reverse complement strand
AATGGCATAAAAAAGCGGTGCTGTCACGCCGTCTGTAGTGTTTTCCGCTACAGTTTCTAGTACAGCTCGAAGAATTTCCGACTCACAAAGATTTTCTGTATCTCGACCTACATATAAACTCAATCTAGAACGAGCTGTTTTTAGATCTTTAGACGTTAAAGGTTCTAAGACATCAATTGCCGCTGTGCGCAAACTGCGTCCAGCAAAACAACTAGCTAAGAGAATTATTTCTATTCCCATACCGACTAGAGGATTTATCCAAGTTGCTCCTTTGACGATTAAATAACCAATAAATCCACTGCCAATAATGAGTCCAATCCCCAGAATAATTCCTGCTATTCGCCTTGTTAACTTTCCTAAACAGCGAGCAATTACTAACTGAGTAAAGCGAGAAATTACCCAGCCCATTAATTGTACTGGATGAGGTAAGCTCCAGGGATCCCCGATGAGATAATCTAGACTAGCTGCTAGGAGCAAAATTACAGCTTCTGTGTTGACATTCAGCACCTTTGAATATTATTAAACATGTTAATTTTTTCCTTAACACCTAACACCTGTCTTTACCAAGTAGTTTGTTCTCCAGACCTTAGTCTCTAATCTTGTGGACATTCTCTTCCCAATTAACTCCGTCAAAAAACCTGAGTTTAAATTGAGACAATACATCTCCATCTAAACAGCGAATATTGACATCGATCGCCTCTGGATGAGAACGGGGTTGATAAAAAGGATGAATGCCACAGATGCGACAAAAAGTGTGCTTAGCAATATGAGTGTTAAAGCTATAGGTTGTTAAAACTTCAGTACCACTGAGCAAGGTGAATTTTTCTGGCGGTACGATTAGATGTAAAAAACCTTTTTTTCGGCAAATTGAGCAATTACAATCATCTACTTCGTGCTTGTCAACAATTACCCGAAAACGCACAGCACCACAGTGACAGCCACCTTCATAGGTAACAGGTTCATTTACTTCAGTCATATTGATTAAAATTATTTAGACAACAAAACTACTTTCTTCTCCTCGAGCAGCTTGCCAGCTACGAGCATCATAGTAAAGGTCTGCTAATGTAATACCATAGAGTGCTTCTTTTAGTTTTTGGTGAAGTCGCCTCCATAAACTAAATGTTACCCAATCTTCTGCTACCGTTGCATCTGGATTGTGGTGAGGCAAAGGTTCAATTGTTTCCCCTACCGCTTCTAAGATTTGTCCTAAAGAAATTTGAGCAGGTTGATAAGCTAATTGATACCCTCCTTGAGAGCCTCTTACTGAGTAAACTAACCCAGCACGACGCATTTCAATCAAAAGTTTTTCTAGATAGGGAGCAGGTAAATCTTGTCGAGCAGCGATCGCTTTTACCGATGTTGGAGTATAACCCGAATGTAGGCTAATATCCAACAACGCTTTAACGCTATAGTGACCGCGAGTTGTTAGCTTCATCTTTTGCTCTCGTAATAGTTAGAATATTGAGCTTGGCTTCTCAGTGCTCATCTAAAAGATAGCGGCAAAGTCAAATATTTGTAAATCGACAGAGGATTATTTTCTCCAGTCAGATTAACTCCTAATAACTTAATCTTGAAAATCAAAGATAAATTAAATTAAGTTGTCTTTATAAGTGTACTATGGTCTTATAGAGAGATAACAATCTAATATTTTATTGCCTTGGCTACTACAGTCAAGGGCGATAAACCTGTAAACCAGATAAATGATTAGTTACAGTTTAAGTTGATGGCTAAAAAAAACCAACCAGAACCCTTAACTGGTGAAGAGTTAATCAAGAAAGTTAAAGAACTAGGAAACCTCAGTAAAGAGGAAAAAGCTAGAGCTTGCGGCTACTATACCGTTACCAAAAACGGTATAGAACGAGTTAATATGATGAAGTTTCTCAATGCTTTAATTGATGCTGAAGGCATTGAGTTAGATAGTACTTCTAACGGTCACGGACGCGGCGGACGTTCAGCAAGCTATCGCATTAGTGTCCAGTCTAATGGTAACCTGCTTATTGGCTCTGCCTATACTAAAAAGATGGGATTGCAACCTGGAGATGAATTTGAAATCACTTTAGGAAGAAAACATATCCATCTCAAACAAATGGGCGTTGACTTTGATGAAGAACCATTCGAAGAAGCATCCTAAAATTAGTCTGATGAGAACGAGCAAACCAGGCAAATTCAAATCCTGAAGAGCTAAAAAATCTAGCCATAATATTAGCACAAAGGCGTTGTTTAGTTGATGTAACTAAATAGCGCCACTGTACTTATCAGTAATGACTAAGGTTTTATATTAGATCGTTTTTGCCGATCGGCACCCAAGGTAGTTCAGCGTCTAGAAGGAGTTGAGCCGATTCTAAATCTAGCTGTTCAAAAGTAGCTCGATCGATTAACAAGTAAGGATGAGGTTCTTGCTGCCAGTACTGTTTTAGCCAGGCTATTTTTTCTATATCTTTGAGTATCTGTTCTAGCTTTTGTTCAAATTTTTTTAGTTCCCTCTGCTCTCGGACTTCTTGTTTAAGATTTTTTAAATTTTGTGGAGTTAATGATGTCAGTTTCTGAAGTTCCTGGCGAAGCTTTTCTTGATTTTTAGGAATTAATAGTTTGAGCTTTTGTTTGAGCTTTTGTTGCTCTGAGATAGGTATGAGCGATTGTAGCTGTTGTGGAGTTAGATTTTCTATTTTTTGAGCCGGGATAGGTATGACGCGGCGCTCGCTATAAAAATTCAAAGAAGGACGTTCGTAATCAAAAGAAGTATAGACAACTCGATCGGGGGGAACTTGGGCGGCGATCGCTAGACCTACAGATTTAACAGGATAAGCTTCATTTAACTCCCAAACCCAATAGGGAGAAAGAAAAAACAACACTAAAGAAACATACATTCCCCAAAAAAGAATCGCAATAAATTGCCGATCTCTATGAGCTACCAGATAAGCCGCTCCCCCCAGAGCTAAAGTTAATCCACTCAGAGCCAGTACTAGAAAAAAATTATCCTTACTGACTGTTGAGAAATAAATACTGCTCAGACCAGTTCCTGTAGCTAATAAGCCCAAAATCAATGTCCAATTGCGCGGATAGAGGCGGTAGCTAGGCCAATGATAAACTTCGGCCAACTGCGCGCCCCCAGCTAGCGCCAGTGCTGGATAGATTGGCAGTATATACCAGGGAAGTTTAGTTGACATAATAGAAACAGCAGCCAAATAAACGCCGCTCCAAACTAAGATTAATTTCGCCCAGCCCCAGTTGCGATTTTCCCGAGCCAATTTTAGCCCCGACAGACAGAAAACCAACCAAGGCCAAGAGTACTTAAGGATTTCCAATAAATAGTACCAAACAGGTCCGTGATGACCTTCTACAGAAGCATAAATCCGCTGTAGAGATTGACCAACAATGTTAGTACTAACGAATGCCTCAGAGTAATGCAAGTATTGGGCAAAATACCAGGCGATCGCTGGCATACTTCCTAGAAGTATGCCCAGCCAAAGGTAAGCAGAAGTTACTAGTCTAGGAGTATCCCAAACTAGAAATAACAAAGCGATCGCTCCTACGAGCAAACCCACGATTCCCTTAGTTAAACAAATCAAGCCAAAACCAATGCCAGCGACCATTGTCCAACGCAAGTCGCGGCGCGCTCTTAAAGTAGCCCAAATAGTTAGCATAGCAAAACATAGGACCGCTCCATCGAGCATCGCTAAGCGCCCGTGACGTACCACAGGCAATAAAGTTAAGTAAATTAAAGCCGAGAATAATGCTGGAATACGAGTAGGAAAAATTTCTCGACCAATACTATACAACAGCGGTACAGAAACAGCAGTTAAGATCGCGCTCGGGAGCCTGGTTGTCCATTCGTTGACTCCACCGAGAGAGTAGAAAAGAGCAATTAACACGTGAACCAGAGGCGGCTTATTCAGATATGGTTCTCCCCACAAAGTCGGGAACAACCAACCTGAAGAATCTTTGGGAGCTTGCCAAATTTCCTTGGCTACCTGTGCTACTGTACCTTCATCCCAATCTCGCAGAGGTAGACCCCCTAGATTAAGACAATATAAAACTAGGGCAGCGACGAGTAAGCCTAGGATACAGGCTGTTTCAAGCCAGCGCTCCCGAAAGCGCAGTTGATTGGGGAAACGATCCCGAGTAAAAATTTGACGATTCACGAGCTGATTTTACTGTAAAGCTGTTCTTTATTGTTTTTATCAATTATTTTCCTCTGTGGCGCGATCGCCACCAACTCCTTCTCAAAGGCAAATGTTAAAATACCTGAAATAAATAAAAAAAATAAAAATTATTGTTACCAATTTCTGGGCAAAATAAAACTAGGCTAATATTGTAACTTGGTTTAAGGTCAAATTCTCTCGCAATTACGATACTAATCTAGATTTTGTCAAACTTATACAACATTAAATTAACAATCTCATCTCATCCCAGGCGATGTCTGCTTAACTTTTGTCCCCAGAAAATGTTTCAGTTATATTCTTACTGATAATTAAGCTGGCATTTAGACCTGTAGACTCTCTGGGAATCGCTTGTAATTAATAAGCTTATGGAAGGATCTTTTGAAATAACCCTGCAGATAGTTATTGCCGTCGTAGCAGGTATCAGCGCTCAAGTTATAGCTGAATATCTCAAAGTACCAAGTATCGTTTTTTTACTTCTGTTTGGCATTTTGCTTGGTTCCGACGGCTTGAATCTCCTGTACCCTCACCACCTTGGCGTTGGTTTAGAAGTACTTGTCGCCCTTTGCGTTGCCATCATTTTATTTGAAGGAGGGTTGAATTTAGAACTGAGAGATTTGGGTCGAGTTTCCGGTAGTTTGCGCAATCTAGTGACCCTGGGGACTCTAATTACCTTGATTGGAGGAGGTATGGCCGCTCACTGGCTGGCAGAATTTCCCTGGTCAATTGCTTTTCTCTATGCCTCTCTAGTAGTCGTTACTGGTCCAACTGTAATTAGTCCTCTACTTAAACAAGTACAAGTAGACCGAAACGTCGCCACCTTGTTAGAAGGGGAAGGGGTCTTAATCGATCCGGTAGGAGCAATCCTAGCAGTAGTTGTTCTCGATACAATTTTGAACAGCAATGCTGGAGCAGCCCAAATAGTCAGCGGTCTAGTACTGCGGTTGGGTATTGGTGCTGTCATTGGTGCTGCTAGCGGTTGGTTGCTAGGCCTAATCCTCAGAAGAGCTAGCTTTATTTCAGAAGACCTAAAAAACTTGGTAGTCCTGGCGGGAGTCTGGGGTTTATTTGGTTTAGCGCAAATTAGTCGCAGCGAATCGGGTTTAATGGCTTCTGTAGTCGCCGGAATTGTTATGGGTGCCTCTTCAATTCCCGAACAGCGACTGTTAAGACGGTTTAAAGGACAACTAACGGTTCTATGTGTTTCAGTACTATTCGTCCTCTTAGCAGCGGATCTATCTATTGCTAGTATCTTTGCTTTAG
Source organism: Prochloraceae cyanobacterium (assembly GCA_051439565.1). Taxonomy (GTDB): domain Bacteria; phylum Cyanobacteriota; class Cyanobacteriia; order Cyanobacteriales; family JBFRWL01; genus JBFRWL01. The sequence goes on along the minus strand of JBFRWL010000592.1, from coordinate 5,155 downwards.
GCTGGGGCAGTCTCCTAACAGTCCTAGTTTTGATGTTTGTAGTCCGTCCGCTCAGTATTGCTCTATGTACTTGGAACAGCGATCTGAACTGGCGACAGAAACTATTTTTAGCTTGGGTTGCTCCTAAAGGTATTGTTTCTGCCTCGGTTGCTTCTTTATTTGCCATTCTCCTAACCCAGCAGGGAATTAATGGTGGAGATTCAATTAAGGCACTGGTTTTCCTGACAATTATGATGACAGTCTTTTTCGAGGGACTAACAGCTCGTTGGGTTGCTCGCTGGCTGCGCATTACCTCCTGTGAAGCAACTGGTGCTGTGATTATTGGTTGTAATTCCTTGGGTCGTCTAATTGGTCGTCTGTTTCAAGAGCAGGGAGAATCAGTGGTGCTGATTGACACCGATCCAGAAGCTTGTCAAAAAGCAGAAGAGGAAAACTTGCCAGTATTTCAAAGTAGTGGTCTGGACACAGACGCTCTAGAAGAGGCAGGAATCGAATCGGTAGGTACCTTTATTGCCCTAACCAGTAACGGAGAAGTCAATTTAGTCTTAGCACAGCACACTCTGGAGGAATTTCAGCCTCCCCGCGTCTTCGCAGTCTTTCCCCATCATCCCCAGGGCAATGCTAACGCCAATAAAACAAAAGTTAACCAAGCTTTTATCAACCAAGTACCCATGAAAACTTGGAATCAGCATATAGATGACGGACAAGTGAAATTAGGTAAAACAGTACTTAAAGAGGAAGGATTGTCCTTGCAACAAGCTCATCTCAGAGCCTTAATTCGTTCGGGGGAACTCTTACCCCTGTTAGTTAAACGCAAGAGCAGCCTACAAGTGGTAAAAGCCGAACAAGAATGGCAGGCAGAAGACGAAATTATTTATCTGTTAAACGATCCCCGACCAAAACTCCTGAAACGTCTTTCTGGTGCTACTCAGTCTTCTCGCCTGGCACTAGAAAAACTGCCCGAAGTAGAAGAAATTCCGATCGCTGCTCCGGTGGCTAATGCAGCTTTAGAACAAATTACATAACTAGTCAAGCAGTAATAGCTAAAATTTTCCAACGATTGGCGAGCGAGTCAGAAATTCGCCGTTTATCATAGTATAAGAACTTTAGATAGGAGCAAATTCAAGATAATGGACGTCAAATTGGTGATGATCGCTCTCACAGGCCTGTTTATTCTCTCTTCTCTGTTTTTTGGTACCCAGAATGGATTTTACGACTCAGATAATTATGACGGCAACGGTTCTGCGCACTAGCTAGCAGTCAACTTAACTAATTGGAGGGGAGTAACTATAGCAGCGTAAATGATTCGTGAAATCTTCCTCTATTGCGTGTCATGTGTCCTCAGTCCTTTGTTATTAGAACTGACGATTTTAAGAAACATTACCAACTTACCTCTAGGAAGTCGCTATTAAATAAGTAGAAATTGAATAAATTATCAATACCAGAGGAAAACTAATCTCAAATCGATTTCCTTAAAGTGCTTGCTTTCCCCTGCCAGTTAATTTATTGCAGCTGTTGTGCGTTCCTGGCACGCTCCCAGTAGCAAAGTTGATTAAATAGCCAGGTTTATGGGAAAGAGAGCATGAGTCAGCCTGATCGGGCATCCTCTGACAAGCAAAATTTTCTCGCCTGTTTTCCTTATGCTGTTGGTCACAGCAACGAAGGGGTATGTTTGCTGATAAAAATGGGCTCGCACCGCATTCTTCTTGACTGTGGTTTAGCAGACATACAATCTCTTCAAACCCAGAAAAAACCACCTGCAGAACTAGTCTTTTGCAGCCACGCTCACTCAGATCACGCTCAGGGGTTACTCGCTCTGCACCAGGCTTTTCCGCAAATGCCGATTTATGCTAGTGAAGTAACTACTAAGTTATTGTCTCTAAATTGGCTGGAGCGAGCGTCCGAGGAAGTTCCTCAATTCTGTCAGCCTTTACCCTGGCGAAAGTCAATTGAGTTGGCTGAGGATCTCACAGCAGAATTATTTCCTGCAGGACATCTGCCAGGAGCTGCTTGTATTTTTCTCACCTACAAAACTGCTAAACGTGCCTACAAGCTTCTCTACACTGGGGATTTTTCCGTCTCAAATTTTCAGCTAGTTGAAGGGCTATCTCTGGAAGCTTTACGAGGACTAGCGCCAGATGTGCTGATTGTCGAAGGCAGTTACGGTACGGCAAGACATACCCATCGCCGCCAGCAGGAAAAACAATTAATGGAGCGGATCTCCCAAGCGATCGCCAGCCAAACTAGCGTACTCCTACCAGTCCCCACTTTAGGCTTGGGTCAAGAAATTCTCAAACTGCTACGTTCTCACCACCAATTCACCGGTCGCGATGTAGACATCTGGGTTGATGGCAGTGTGGCTAAAGCTTGCGATGTCTATCTCGAACTGCTCCCTCAATTTCCAGCATCTGTACAAAACTTTGCTAAACATCAACCTCTATTCTGGGACGAGCGGATCTGTCCTCGAATGCGTCGGCTTAGCGATCGCAAGCTTTTAGAATTGGGTCAATTTCCTTGTATCATCCTTACCGATCGAACAGCAGACTTATCACAATACTGTCATCCTCAATCTGATTCTTGGTTGATCTTAGTACCTCAACATCCCAGAGTCTTCCTCAATCCTGATTCTGAGCCTCTCTTGACTCTTGCTAGTTCCCGTTCTCCGCAAATCAGGATCGAAACCTATCTCTTAGCAGAACACAGCGACGGTCGGAATACTACTCAGCTGATCCACAATATTCGTCCTCAGCACGTCATTTTAGTTCACGGTTCCCCAAACTATCTTGCAGATCTAACCAGTTTAGAAGAACTGCAAAACCGCTACCAGTTACATTGCCCTGCTGCTAGTACTTTAGTAGAACTCCCTATTGGTGAGAAATTTATTCAACCAGCAGCAACTCCTCCAACCTCCTACGAAGGAGAGTTAAACGAGGTAGGTACTTTTGTTACCATCACCCTACCCGACACCATTAGCACTGACTCACGCTGGAGTAATTTTGCTGACACTGGCATAGTAGAAGCTCGTTGGCAGGGAGAGGAACTGTTGTTGCGAGGACTTTCTCAGCGAGAGCTTTTAGCCGCTAGCAGCGAAACAAAAAGGCTAGTAGACTTAGATTGCTGCGGTACCTGTCGTTACTACAGAAATCAACATTGTTGGAACCGAGCTTCTCCACTCTACGAATTTAAGGTAACTACGGAAGGATACTGTCCTGTATTTGAACCTCTTGATGGCTCCGATTAGAAAGTTGTCAGCAATAAAATTACATATATAACAAATTATTTATCTCGTTCTGAATCGGGAGAGTGAGGCTGGATTTGCTCTGCTTCTGGACAATCATCAGAAACTGCAATTTCCGTATTAACTCTGGGAACAGAAGCTAGCTTTCGAGTTACAGCGCCAACACTTTCGAGTCGAACCATTTCTTCCCAAGAACTAATTTCATCATCATCTTCAGTTTCATAGCGGATGGTGACTAGATCGCCTTCAAGATCGACGATGCGAGCGTCTTCGATCCAGCGTTGCTGGTCCCGCAAGAAAATGCAAACTTCACGACCATCTTGACAAAGTTGATATATCTTGCGGTGTAGCATGGGTTTCTCCTAAGCAGCTAACTCTTTCTAACTTGGTCTGAACACTTTCACCTTTCTCAGGAAAACAGCTTTTGCGCTCCTGACTCAGATTTAGACTTTTTAGTCTTTTTTAGGTAACGCAAATACTGCTTGTTGAGTTGATGAAAGTTTATCGTAAATTAGCGAAAATTTGGTAAGTGTTTTTACGGAATTTCAGTTGTTACAATCCTCTCTAAATAATTCATTTAGACTTGGACTTGAAAATAACATCAAAAAATTCAAATTAGCCTTATAATTAGTTTATTGTAGGAATTAATTTTTATAAATAAATTTTGACGGAAAAGCCAAATTATTGTGGTGTTAATTAGTTTCCCCATTATGACTCAAGTTAGGTAAGATTGTATCCCTAATGACTATTGTGACATAATTTTGGCTTGAGGTAAGTTTCTGAGTTGGGATTAATTAGTAAGATCAAGACGATTGGTTTTCCTGCAAAATAGCGGCAATTTTGGTACCTACAACTTCTGGCTGCTCTATCATTGCTAAATGACCGCAATCAGAAATTTCAATTACATTATTACCATTGCTCTCGAAAAGTCGATGAAAACTAGCTAAATGCCGCACGTATTTTGGCTCCATTACTTTATCTTGGGTACCAGCTAAAAAATAAACTGGCTGAGATAGTTGGGAAACTACTTGGGGCAAGAGATTGACCTCTGCTTCAGTAGTAGACTCGAGCAGAGAGCGAATAGCAGCTTGCCGATCGGCTTTAACCAAATCAAGAAGCCTTTGACGACCCCAATGACGAGGCAGAGGTCGCGCCACCATTGTCCGTGCCAATAACAAATCGAGTCCAGGAACTGAAGTCAACCAAGAAGGACGCCACTTGACTAACTGTTGACCAGCAGCCCGAAAGCGTTCAAACTCTTCCTTGATATAAATACCACCGCCAGAATTTAAACAAATTACGCCCCCGATCGTCTCAGAACAATAAGAAGCCCCCCACAGAGCAATACTACCCCCTAGGGAATGACCAATTAACCAGGCTTGTTTTATTTGCAATTCTTGGAGCAGAATGCTTAAGTCCTTAGCATAGGAAGCGAGAGTATAATTAGAGTCGGGACTAACTTGCGCTCTCCCAGAATCACCAAATCCCCGCAAATCGTAACTCAAGCACTGATAAAAAGGCGCTAACTGGTTAATCAAAGGCTGCCAATAGTTACGACTTAACAGCCAGCCGTGAATAAAGATCAGTGTCGGATCGGGTGAACTAGCAGGAGTAAGAGTCAGATCGTAAGCGTGGGATACTCCCAAGATCTTGATAGTTGCCATACTTTTATCCTAAATTCTATCGAGCTAGCCAAGACTATAGTAGACTTCTTGCGGAAGTTGGGAACAGAGAACGGTAAGCAAGAGTTTCCGGTGTATTCTGTTACCTGTTATCTGTTTCCTATCTCTTCAAGTGCTTGGTTCTCGCCACATCAAGGTAAAACTTGATTGGTGATAGAATAACAGCAAAGTGATAGCGTTTCTTAGCTGGCAAGTTGGGCTACATACCACGCTTAAAAGACTTCGGTTTTTCGCT
>JBFRWL010000591.1:0-4666 GCA_051439565.1 Prochloraceae cyanobacterium | reverse complement strand
AAGGAGGGGCAAATCGATGTACAAGATTTGCCTGCCTTTATAGCGCTATTTCTGGCGCTTAGTGAATAACAAATTGTCAATTTTTCTTAGAACATCAAGCTCTTTAATAAAGGTATAAGGAGCCAAATATTTGTCCTATCAAAATGAATATTTAGCAAACTCAACATGATGTAACAAAATATTTCTGTTAGATTGCGGGATGCTGTTTTTGCAATCTAGAATCATTATTAGGCTTTAAAAAGAATCTGTGAGCAATTCCTGAAATGTACATCAATTAGGAGAGCTGGAATGACTAATTCGAATCTATCGATTTCGCCATTAGAACAATTGATACAGCAATCGAAGTTTATTTTTAAAGGCACGTTGCAGCAACTGAGATCTGCAACTATGAAGGCGGTTCCTATTAACGATAGCACAACCATCGTTAAGGTTGATGAAGTCTTGCAAGCTCCTAAAACTCTGGGTAATTACACAGGCAAAAACATCACAGTTCAACTCACTGATGTTCAGGATATTAAAGAAGGACAGCAGGCTATTTTTTTTACCAATAGTTGGCTTTATGGCGAAAGCCTTGCCGTTTTAGAAGTAGGTCGCCGTAGTTTGGAAAAAACAACTGTAACCGTTTCATCTATCAGTACGCAGATCGGCAACATTAAAAAGAATTTAGCAGAAGAAGCGCTGCAAAAACGTATTGAGCGTTGTGACCTTATTGTTACTGGGAAAGTTTTGGATATTCTACCTGTAGGAAGTCAGGAAGAAAAAACTTCAGCCTTTTCTGATCTGAAGCAGAGGCGACTTCGAGAGCAGGGGGAGAGAAGAAATACTGAAATTGATTACGGACGACTTCTAGGGGACTTGGGGCTTATTAATACTATAGCAACCACTCGGCTGCTCCTTGAAAACAAAAGTTGGATAGCTAGGATTCTCTCCAGTTGGATAGCTAGAATTCTATTTTCGCGCAAGTCCCTAGCTGTTTCAAATCAGCGCCAACCTTTAAGCGAGCATGATCCGCAATGGACTAAGGCTCTAATTGATATCAAAATGATAGAGAAGGGGCAACTTTCACAACCAAAGCTTACCGTGATGTTCCCAGACAGTATGGATGTGATGTGGTACAAGGTTCCCAAGTTTAAAAAAAATCAAGAAGGTCTGTGGCTTCTTGAAAGAAGGCAAATTCAAGAGATTGGCAAAAAAGCTTATACAGCAATCGATCCTTTGGACTTTCAACCATTAAATGAGCCCAATTATATTAGAGAACTAATCCAACGATTGAAAGAGCCAAAAAATTCCTGAGTATCCTAAAAAGAAAACTTGTAATATAAAATATATAGGAGGCGACGACATGCAGGTAACAGTCGTCAATATGATACCTAATGCCCTAAGTAATGAAACTAAGCAGGATAGTGAACCCAATCTAGCAGTCAATCCGGCAAATCCTCTGGAAATTGTGGGATCGGCATTAACTGAAAATCCAATGGAAGATAACAATGCACCCATTTATGTGTCTACTGATGGTGGCGATACTTGGTTCCTGAATGCGATCGTGCCTAGTCAGGTTAGAACAGTTGATATTACTGTTCGCTACAGTGGTACAGGGCAAAATCTGTATGCAGGAATTCTTCGATTACCTGATCCCCAAGAAGTTGGAATATTCAACATTCTTCGCACAAACAATCCTCTAGGCCCGAATCCAACGACAGTTTTAGTAGATCGCGAAGGTGTCGATCAACCTTATATCCAAGCGGCGACGGTTTTAGGAGGAGTTGGTACAGCAAGAGATCGAGTATATGTGGGAATTAATGAGGTTTCTCAACATAAATCTAAAGGGGGTACGGGAAAAACAGCTTCCGTTGATCTGTCTCTCGATGCTGCTAATGCTACTCCGCCACCGCCAAGTGGTTTCAAAACCAATTTCATTGAAAAACGCAGTACCTGGGGACAGAACGGTGCATCAATACGACCTGTAATTCACCCAGATGGTACGTTATACGCAATCTTTTATGGCTGGCGAGACTGGGCTGACCCCATTGCCACAACAGATGTAGTGGTAGTTCGTGATGACAATTGGGGAATAGGAACCAATCCATTCAGTGATCTAATCGATCCAAGTGATGGGTTAGCAGGAAGAATAGTTGTGACAGGGCGTACAGTTCCCTTTGCTAATGATCCTAGTCCAAGTTTCGGGCAAGAACGCTTTGCTTGCTCCAATGTCACCATTGCTGTCGATCCACGAGATAGTGATATTGTTTACATTGCTTGGGCTGACAGAGTTGCCACTACCGACTATACGCTTCATGTGCGTCGCTCGACTGATCGTGGTGTCACATGGTCTAAAGCTGATCTGCGCACAATTACAAATGCCACTAACCCCGCCCTAGCTATCAACAGTCGTGGCAGAGTGGGCTTTCTCTATCAACAACTTACAGGAACAGGTAAGAATCAACGATGGGAAACTCATGTGGAGCTAACAATCAATAATTGGACAACCTCAAATAATCTTGTTCTAGCGAACGTTCCTGCCAATAGACCAATACGCATTTTTAAACCTTATATCGGTGATTATCTGCATCTCATGGCTGTGGGCAAGGATTTCTATGGCATATTTTCCGCTAACAATACACCTGATCATAGCAACTTTCCCCATGGCGTGACGTATCAGCGCAATGCCAATTTTACGACTAATACTCTGCTAGACCTCGACAACATTAAACCTGTTGAAATCTCGATCGATCCCTTCTTTTTCCGAGTAACAGAGACTGAGGTGCCTGCTTCATCAGATTTCTATGTGCGGGATTGGACAGATAGCTCGAACGTTCATGATATCGGGCTAGAACCTTCGTCTCGTGGAGTGTTTTACACTACTAGTGATGTGTGGAACCGCCGCAGTGATGCAGCAGGGGAATTTGATGCTAATGATCGACCCCAAAATGAAAATGCTCAAGTTGGCAACAACTTTGGATTTACCCGCGTTCACCGTAATGTCGCAACTACATCCGAGACCGTCACTGCTCACTTCCTTTATTCCGAATTTGGTACGGGAAATAACTATCAAAATACTGGTACTGTTCCCGACCCAACCTTGACCTTTGCGGTAGGAGATTTAGTACAAACAATGACTTCAGGCTATCCGTGGCAGCTATCTTCAACTAGTTCAAAATACTTTTGTTGGGCCGTTGAAATTTCTACTCCTAACGATCCGATTATTGCACCAAGCTTACTTGGACGTGCGCCGGGCTGGCCGACAAATGACCTGTTGGTGATCAATGATAACAACAAAGCTCAGCGAAATATGAAAGTTTCTGCAATCAGCGGAACCGGGCAGATTTCTTTTTACGCTATTGTCCACAATGCCGCCACCTTTCCTCGTAACATCACACTGCGTTATGAAGCTCCTCTGGAAGTCCAACAACGATTGGGAAGGATCAAAGTGGAACTTATTGGCAAACCAATTCAGCTTTCTGTAGAACAAGTTCCTGTTAAACTTGGGACTTGGGGAAGACAAATGTTTGTTGGACTTTATTATTTTTTTAGGTCGTTGTTTTTTAGATTTCGCTCCAGAAGCCAATGGCCTTGGTGTACTGACTCGCAAAGCAAGTTGTTCAAATCTGGGGATACAATTACAATCTCTGATATGCAGCCAGGTGAAAATCGCTGGATTGGATTGACTTTTGATGCGCCAAAAGGAGAGGATGGGGAATTACTACCAATTTATTTTTCCGAAATGGTGGGGAACAAAGCTGTCAATGGGTTTGCCATTGCCTCTTATCCCTCGCCATTAGTTGAAGCGATTCGCGAAAATATCGATCTGCATTGGGTAACCTTAAATCGCATTCTATCTCTAGTTTCAATTGAAGAGATTATTCGCGAAGAAGCTATTAGGCAAACTACAGCAGCCCAGCAGTTGTTAAGTCAAGATAGTCTTTCTCAAGGTCAGTATATCGAGTTTTTGAAACTTGGTATTCCTATTATTGAAAAATTCTTGACTGATGAACTAAACTTGTTGCAATCGTGCGATCCAATGGCTACTAAGGCTGCACTCGGCAGTTTTACTAAAGCAATAGGATCTGGTGATATTCGCCGTATAGCACCAACACACTCGGCATTGCTGCATAAACTAGATGCATTTATAACCATGCAGCTAAAGATGCAGGGCGATCCCGCCGATATTCTCCAGAATATTAGCTGGATGATCGATCTTTACAATAGCTTGCCACAACTAGAAAATCTGGGACAGACTTTGGCACTACTGGAGCAATCGCAAGAGTTTGTTAGAGCCTATGAAAATAAACTTGTAGGCAACGAAGATTATCCAGAATTAATCCGCAACTTACTTGATACGTTTCAAGAAACGGCGATCGCTCTCAAACAAGAGATTTCTCTAGAAAACGCTATCACAACCATAAAACAGCATTTGGATTCTCCAACAGCATTACAGAAAGCACATCGAGATTATCTATTGAGTCTACAATATCTGGCTAATTCGTGAAGGAAGAACGTAAATGTTGCTCATATCTTCGGTTTGCGTAAGTTAGCAAAAATTGATTAGTATGAATAAATAAGTAAAGTTTTGTAAAAAATATTTGACTAAGAGGTTTATAGCTCGATGACTTCAACACAACCAACAGTTACTCCCAAACTAGAAGAACCTAAATTTGGTTTTAATAAA
>JBFRWL010000590.1:0-8021 GCA_051439565.1 Prochloraceae cyanobacterium | reverse complement strand
CATGATAACTTAACTCGCTATGAACACAACTATATAGCGAATCAAATTAAAAAGCAAGTATTTTACTGCCAACTTTAGTGGGCTTGTGTTGTTCCTCCCTGCGCTGAAGCGGCAGGGTTTCTCAAGCGCGTTTATCATGATCGCCAGCAACACAAAGCAGGTGATTCCTAACAATATTCTCAAACTGGTAAAGGTAGGAGATCGTCACTAAACGAGTGATGTTAGGTAATGTAAACCAACCTTTAATTACATCCCACCAGTTTAATAAGTCGTAGAAGAGATCCAGTGTGGAGTTATAGGAAGAAAACAAAATTATGCTGACGATAGTGATGATGAAGGATGACACATAGATCGCTAGCCAGCCATATAAGCCTTCCCACCAACTCATGAGACCAGGAATAAACCCTTCTATTTTACCTAGCTCTGGCGATCGCGTTTCGGGGAAGAAACGATCTAAGAAGAAATGCAGCCAGTGATGAGCAACTGCAATAATTAGGATCGGCGACAATAAAGTCAAAACATACAAAATACTTCTTAATTTTGGTGGCAGTATAATCAAAAATTGCTCTAGGGGAAAAATTGTTTTCAGGAAAATTGAAATTCCCTGAAGCAGCAACACTAACAAAATTGAACTCATCCAGGCATTGACGTTAGGTATCCAAGCTGGCAAATTTCTTAAATTTAAATTTCTCATTTATGATTCCTTAATTGAGTAAGTCGGTCAAATTATTAGAGAAGGGTTAAGAGAGGGGTTTGGGAAGTGTGGGGAGTGTGGGAGAGAGAGGGGGAGGTCAAAGATCAGAGGTAACAAAAAACAGCTAACTCCTGATTTCGGTTTTATATTTATGTTCCCCTACCTACTTAAGTGTTGGGTTTTGTTGGCTCAACCAAACCGATAAATGGTTAACCGACAGCAGATACAAATGACTGATATGCTGTTTCAATTTTTTGAGATTGAGATTCTATATCAGCTTGCAATTTTCTCAGACGATCGATTTCTGCACCTTGGTTAATTTCAACAGATTCCTTTTGTTTGACTAAATTATCTAACTCAGCTTGACGGGAGTTGATGTCGTCATTCATGCGATCGGTAACTTCTTGTTCGTAAACATCAAAACATTCTTTAATTGCGTCGTAAACTCGTGGGGATTGTTCCTGTGCCACTTGAGGTAGATATTTCACCAACTCTTTTTTAGCAGCTTTAACTAATTCTTTACGTCCTCGATCGGCTTGGGCCAAACCAACCCCCAAACCTAATAAGGCAATACCTACTGGTCCTAAAACAATCCCAGTTAAGTAACTAATAACACTACCTATTCCCAGTACGGTAATAAAGTTGAGAATGATATTTTTCCAATCGAAACCTGCACCAGCCATTGCTACGCCAGCAAGATTTCCCCTAGCTAGAGAAAATATACCGGCCGCCCACTTTGCCCAAGCTGGCGCGTCATCTTCTCGTGTATAACCAGATATGCGGGGGATTTTTTGTCCGGTTAGCTTTTCGGTAATTTTATCAGTTACCTTGCTGTAGGAAGCGCCGTAAGTCATGGCAATCTGAGAGAGTTGAGAGAAGGCTGAATCCATCTCTTTTTCAGCGCTGATAGTCCACTCAGATAGCTTGTCATTGATGTATTTCTCAAAAGCTTCTGTAAGTGCTTGCTCGAATTGTTGGCGTTTCCCCCCAGAGAAGAAATCGAGAAAGCTTAAGTCAGGTTGATAGCGCAGGAAATCTGTTTCAAAAGTATTGCCTAAGTTAAGTACGTAGTCGCGAAAAGAATCAGCAATAATTCTAGCCTTTTTATCCCGAATGGTTCTAATTTCCTGCTGAAAGTCAGCACAAATTTCTTTGAGTAATTCAAATTCTGGTTTGACGGAACTAATCCTTTGTTTTAGGTCTTTGACATCCTCTTCTAGTAAAGGAATGCGGCGTTCAACTGCTTCTCTAACGTGACCGTAAGTTTGCCGCGCTAAAGTTCTTGCTTGTCTCAATTCGGCAATTGCTCTTTCCTTAGTTAAAAAAGTATCGAGGGCACCCATAAACTCAGGAAATCCCGTCCCATCTAGAGAAACATCTGGATTTTTGAGACGCCAACGCAGCGCAATTAGAGAGGAAAGTTCAAATACTCGTTCGTCATACAGATCGCCTCCATCTACCTCGCAGTATTCAGCCAGATTAGCTTCGAAAACTCGCCGCAGTTTCCCTTCAGCTTCTTCGAGTTCTTCAGGATCGTCGGGATCGATCAGACTGTCTTTGACCTGATCCCAGGCATTAATCAAAAAGAAAACCGTTAATCCTCGATCTTTAATGTAGTTCTCTAGATAGCGGCGTTCTCCTAGGGTACAAGGTTGAGATGCTCTGAGAACAAAGAGAATTGCGTGACAATTGTTGATATAACCCAGAGATAATTCGTTACGCGCTTCTGTATCGTTGAGTCCTGGACTGTCAACAATTTCTATCCCTTTTGCTAGCAAAGCTAGGGGATATTCAACCAAGGCATAGCCTACGTTAGGAAAGGCTAACTTTTTCTGTTGTTGTAATCTTTTCGCTTCCGCAGGATCGATAGTGTAACGATGCTTAAAACTTTTAAAATCAATCTTTTCTGGAGGAGTGTCGTCGTTAAAGTAAACGGTAACTTGTTTTTCTGGCCCGTAGCGTAAAATAGTCAGCAGGGCAGTACAGGGATTAACGTCGCTAGGTAGTAAGTTCTCGCCAATTAAGGCATTAAGAAAGGTACTTTTGCCCCGCTTCATATCCCCTAAAACCAGCAGGCGAAAAACTCCTTCGCGCAAATTTTTACTGGTTCGATCGAGATCTTCTCTATCCCGGTCTAGTTCTAAACGACCGGATTTTTTCTCGCTTTCTAATTCAGCTTGTTCTAAAGTCTCGGCGATCGCCACTAGATGACCGGCAACTTCAGTCCGCACTTGCGCAAATCGCTCTAAATCGTTAAGAAAATTTTTGGGTTCTATTTTGACGCTCATCTTTATCGATTCTATTGTATAGGTATAGTTTATTATTAAAACTCTGTCTGGAAAAGATAGATTACTCTTTTGCCTATTTCTATCTATAATCCGTTAAAAAGGAAATTGGTATCAGCTAGGGTAGTTCTGTGAAAATGAACGAGGAAATTGAGGAATGATTAATCTTGATGCGAGCGATCGCCAAAAATTAATTGACTTACTCAAAGATCTGCCAGAGTTAGCCACAGATTACTCACGTCAGCAGATCTTGGAACTAGCTGGTTTAGGAGAGTTAGTTCCCAAAATTAATCTTTCCGGTCAAACTCTGACAGCGGTTACCGAGATTGTCAACTACTTGTCTGAATACGAGCATACTTCTCAGGGAGAAGTAGCACTGGTACTTTGGTTAAAGACTCTCCAGCAAGTTACTGGCACGCAGCAGCAAGAATTTCTGGCGCAACTATTAACTAAAATGGTGACTTCATCACTTAAGAGATTTGAATTTAAAGTGGTAAGTGTAGATAGACAAGGTCGAGAAGTTAAACAAGAAACAGGTCAAGCTCAATACTTCACTGAAGACTTAGGCAATGGTGTCATCCTTGAGATGAGTGCTATACCTGAAGGTAAATTGGCGATCGCGACTAAAGCAAAAGAACCAGGTAGCGATGACGGCCAAAGACCCCAGCATCTTGTAACCATTCAGCCTTTCTTCATGGGTAAATTTCTCATTACTCAGCAACAGTGGACTGCGATTGCTAGCCTACCTAAAATTAATCGCGATCTCGCTTTAGATCCCTCCTACTTTAAAGGCGATCTCCTGCCAGTAGAAAAAATCTCCTGGTACGATGCGATCGAGTTCTGCCAGCGGCTATCTAAACAAACAGGACGGGAATATAGACTGCCTTCGGAAACAGAGTGGGAATACGCCTGTCGTGCGGGAACGATCGCTCCTTTTCACTTTGGCTTAACGATTACCAGTGAGTTGGCAAATTATAACGCTACGGTAACTTATGCTGAGGAACCACCAGGAGATGATTCCAGAGAAACCACCTCAGTAGGTAGTTTTCCTGCTAATGCCTTTGGCTTGTACGACATGCATGGCAACTTGTGGGAATGGTGCGCTGATAGTTGGCACTCTAACTATGAGGAAGCGCCAACTGATGGCAGTGCTTGGGAAGATGACGACAATCAATATCGACTGCTGCGAGGTGGTTCCTGGAGCAACTATGCCGATTTCTGTCGTTCTGATAACCGCAGCTACAATTATCCAGACATTCTCTATAATATTATCGGGATGCGGGTGGCGTGTAGTAGTCTGTCAATCTTGAAATGATGGGTCGAGATAGGACAAGGAAGAAAATTTAATGACGTTTATTCCTAACTTCTGACCTCTGACTTCTGACTTCTTGAATGACACTGTATCCCTCAAATCAATCTTGACAAAGTAGTAGTAATGTCAGAACTTTTTAATGAGTATCAATCTGTCGATGCCTGCTTGGTCAGTTAAAGAATTCGAAAGCTTGCCACCAGTTCTACCTTCACTTGAAGAACGAATGGCTGCTGTAATTAAGTTTTCTCGGCTCAATTTCGAGCGCGATACGGGTGGTCCTTTTGCCGCTGGAGTTTTCGAACGCGACTCTGGCAAACTAATTGCGATCGGTGTAAATCGGGTCGTACCATCCAACTGTTCCTCGGCTCATGCTGAAATTATGGCTCTTTCCCTAGCGCAAAATATGTTGTCTACCTACGATTTAGGTAGCTCTGGAATGCCAGTTCATCAGCTTGTAGTAAATTGGCGACCTTGTGCCATGTGTTATGGTGCGATTCTAAGTAGGTAGGCATAATTAAATATAAAACCTAGCGCTACAGCGGTCGCCAAGGGCGTGTCGGAGGCGAACGCCGGAGCAAGAGCGTTTCAGTATTGATTTTCTTTGTCTTTGTACCTTATCGTCAAAAAACTGTTTAGATCTAGGTGCAAGAGTTCGAGCTATTTCTCTTGGCTGTTTTTCTCATTACCTGAGTCTGGACGCGCACTGGGGGAACCTTTTGGGGGGAAATCGAGAGTATTGCGGAGCTGCTCGCTCTGTTCGGGAGGAAATTCGGGAAAAGGAAGCATACCCTTTGACCGCCAAGCCTGAACCTCAGCCTCAGCCATGCGACTTCGCTCGCTATCCAAGCCGCTATCTCTGGAGAGGTAAGTCGTCTGGGAGGGAAAGGCGAAGTCTGTTCCCGCTGCTTCGACAATATCATTCACTCGCAACAGCACATCCTCCTGAATTCCAAGAAACTCAGTCCATTGACCTGTATTTACATAGGCAAAAATTTCCACATCTTTGGAGTAATCACCATATTTGACGAATCTAACTCGGGCTGATTCTTGAAGAAGCTTGGGATGGGCTAGGAGCATTGACCGCAATTTGACCAGCACATATCGCAGTTGCTCAGAAGTCGTTTTGTAGCGCAGCCCGACAGTCTGCCTTAAGAGAATACGCTTGCGTCGGCTCTTGTTGACCAATTCTAGCTCTGAGAAATGAGAATTTGGCAGGGAAATTATGTCGCCGTTCAGGGCAAAAATTCGTGTTGAGCGTAAGCCAATATTGAGTATTGTTCCTTCTTGACCTCCGAAGCGGCAATACTCCCCTACCTTCACGGGTCGATCGGCGAAGAGGAGCAGTCCGGCAATAACATTTTCTAGGGTCGGTCTGCTTGCTAGTGCCAGTGCCAGACCCCCGAATCCTAAACCAGCCAGAATCGGAATCAGGGAAATCCCGATATGTTCAAGTTCCACAATGAGGATAATTATCCCAATTATCAAAGATAATAAGCGAAAAAATGTCCTGAGCGCACTAGCACTTATACTCTGAGACTTAACTAATGTGGAGGCAATAATGCTTTCCGCTAAAGCATTACCAAAGTGAAAGATTGTTATTGTTGCCACTATCCAAAAGATGATGTCCAGGGTGGTTAACAATTTCAGCAGTAGCTCTCTACCAATATTAAGCCAGTAGTCGATAAAAAGAGTGCCGATTGCTAAACTCGCAAGGGTAATTATGAAAGGCCACAGCTTCGACCAGTTAGGCTCTGGGGACTCGAACCTATTAACTCGTCCCCATTTGCTGAGAAAGCTTCGGTAGGGAATCCAGAAAGTAACAAACAGACAAAAGCCTAAGCCAATCCATTGCCATAAAGCCTGTTCCCCATAAACCACTTTCATCCAACTTGGCAAAAGTGGAAAGAAATTATAGGGAAGAAGGAAGTTCAGCCTGCCAGGGGTATAGAACCAGAATTTGAAAAATCCTTCCGTAGCTCCAGGTTTGTAGGGAAGGGTTTTTACCCTTTGATAGAATTCCTCAAGTTGAGCCACAGTCTGACTCGAAAAGAGAAACTCTCCCTCCCTGACTCCAGAGTCAACTTCAACGAGATCAATTGTTGTCTGAGGAAGCCTCCAGCGGGTCAATTCATCGTCGGCAGCGACAGCTTCAGCATCGGGGATCTCAGCATCGGGGGGCATCTCAATTCGGTCAAGAATCTCCTTAAGCAATATAACTCCTTCTACCCCTATATCCCTCTTCAGACGAGGAGGAATTTCACTTAGATTCAGACAATCATTGGCTCGGTTCAACAGAAGTAATCCCTCTTTGATTTGCTCTCTCACTGAGATTGAGGCTAAGAGTCTCTGTTCTTGCAAATATTGTTCATAAGCCCCCATCAACAGTGGTGCGGCTTTGTTGACATTTTTCACAAAGCTTCTCAGAGTTGCCTGAGGACTAGAGGTATCCGGAGGTGCCAGGGGATTCTTCACGCTTGGGGCTGCTGTAATAGAAGTTTGCAGCAGCACTAAAGCTAGTCCCAACAGAACTAATTGCAGCGAGCGTCGCTTGAGTCTGGTAGATTTACTATTGAACCAAAAGTTTACTCTCGTTAAGCTCAACATCTCTATATCTTAAACCTATTCTATATTTAAGATTCAAAGGTTAAAAACGCTTTGGATCCAAAATCAAGTAATTATAATTAGGAAGTCTGTGAGCGAATATTTAGGAATGGAGTTACCAACTAATTTTTCAACTTACATCGAATGGTCAGCTATCCTAACGGGAGTATTCTTCCTGCTGAGTATTTTAGCTTTTATTTTGAAATGGGGTATCCGCTTTCGCCTAGTGGGGGTGACTGGTTTTATGGGCGTTCTCACAGGGGGTTTATTCGCTTTGGGTCTGCGACTATACCAGCACGGACAAATCCCCGGCGCAGTGCGCTAGTGGAGCCCCAAGATATTAAGTCTTCTGCCCCGCTTTTTCGTCTGTTGAAGGATTTTCTGAGTACCGATTCTGGCATAGCTATAGCGAACCTACCTCCACAGGCAAAAACCAGATTCGTCGAGGAATTTGAGACAAATTTCTCCGGCGCTGTGCGCCCACAACAGCCAATCCAAGTCGGCTTGTTTAGCTGCTTTTAGTTTCGGGTCGGGAGCAGGAGGTTGTTGATATCTCGTTCTCTTCCAACGCCACCCCTTTTTTTGAGGACTTTTCTCAATCGCTCGCAATCATGCGCAGCTTCGCTGACCGCTGCTTAAAGTCACTCCTCGTTAAGCAAGCTAATTTTTGCGAGCGATTCATCCGCATTGGGAGGCACAATTGAAACAAAGAGGCATCGAAGTCATTGAGAATATATTGCGCGAACAAGCTTGTCAGGTTTTCCAGGACTTTGCACAAAGTAATAGTTTTGTTTATAACGCTCGTCTTGGTTGTCGTGAGTGACTTCTCCACACACTGACACGCGATCGCGTTAGAGTGTGGGCTTCTCAACTCACGCTTTTTACAAAGTACTCTCAGAATATTTACCATTTTCTAAGAGCATGTTTGAAAAGTTGTAAAATCTTTAAAGAGATTTTATATATTATTATATTTTGTGGTTATCTTCTAAAATCTTGTTGAACTTATTTTCCTTTAATTGAAGTTCACATAAAATAGTTAAACTAGATATTTACTTAAATTACAAGATAGTTCTACCCTCAAGGCTTTTTTGCGGCTTGCTACTGCAGAAACTCGCCGACTATTCAATAC
>JBFRWL010000589.1:0-4903 GCA_051439565.1 Prochloraceae cyanobacterium | reverse complement strand
AACAAGCTCGTTACGCTCTCAATGGCGGATTTACTCGTAAATACTACAATCGACCTAACCTGAGACAGAATTCAATTTTAGTCCGTTACCAAAAAAGCGATCGCCTTTTTGCTCAAAATCTGGCAGCCACCTACATTACTACCCCCAACGGTCAGCAAGTTCCCCTGAGCAGTGTTGCTACTCTCAAACGAGAGTATGGACCCTCTTTAATCGAACACGTTAATGGCAAACGGGTAGTTTATGTCAACGGTTACTATCGCAAATCAAGCCCCGCCTCAATGGATTTATCGATGGCGATCGCGATGAGGGCTGGAGCCGAACTCGACTTTCCTCCTGGTTACGGCTTGGATTCTATGGGCGATATGACCGATATGATGATCGAGTTCGATCGTCTTCTTAAAGGTCTAGTCGTCTCCATCGTTTTAATTTACCTAATCCTAGTCATTCAATTTGGTTCTTTTATTCAACCCCTGGTAATGATGCTGTCTATTCCCCTACAGTTAATTGGAGTATTTGCAGCATTATTACTAGCCCAACAAACTCTTTCGACCGTTTCTATTCTCGGCATTATTATTCTCTCTGGTATTTCCGTCTCCGCCGCTATTTTGTTGCTGGAGCTAATCCTGACTAAACGACTTGAAGGAGTTCCTAGAGCTGAAGCGATTCGCCAAGCCGGACCAGTGCGACTCAAAGCAATTTTTATGACGACTTTAACCACCATGATTGTGATCGTTCGACTCGCTTTTTATCCCGAAACAGGCATGGATGCCTATTCTCCTATTGCAACAGTTATTTTAGGCGGATTGACTGTTTCTACTCTGCTCACCTTAATTGTGATTCCGATCGTCTATACCTTTGTTGATGATGTTACTCAGGGGTTAGCTAGATTGAGGAAAAAGCGCTCTCTCGCCAGATCCACGTAGCGGTGAGGCTAGTATTGAAGATTAGGTAGGCTTTGCCGTAAGTCGATCGCGGCGATCGATTAAGTCTTTACTAGAAGTACGCCCCAACAAGGCAAATCTCAAGCTGGATGGTGAAATTAGAGAAGTTCCACCAGAACAAGTCGAAGTCGGAGATATTGTCGTTATCAAACCAGGAGAAAAAATTCCTTTAGATGGTGAAATCTTATCGGGTAATTCTCAAGTAGACACTTCCGCCTCTGCTCAGCACTCAGTCAAAAACTGCTGTAATAATAGCCTGCGTCAATCCTTCCAAAGTATATTCAGATGCTTCTATGTCTACTCTTCCTAATACTTCTCGGCAAGTTTGAGAGGTTTGCGGACCAATAGAGGCAATACAGATACCTTCTAACAAAGATGGAGGAGTCATTGCTGAATCATTGCCTAAAGCTGATTCGATCAGGTGATAAAAGTTTTTAACAGTTTTAGAACTGGCAAAGGTCACAATATCTACTGTGCCCTGTTGCAGTGCTTGCCAAGCAGCAGTAGCTATTTCCTCTGGACATCCCGACTCGTAGGCGGCTACTTCTACTACTTCGGCACCAGCAGCGCTTAATTCTCGTACTAAAACTTCTCTACCGCCACTTTCTACACGAGGAAAGAGAATTTTGCGATCGGCTAGAGATTCTGGGAAGTTCTCAACTAGAGAGTCAGCAACAAAATTAGGAGGAATAAAATCTGCTTGTAAGTGGTATTTTTTCAGACTAGCTGCAGTTTTTTTTCCGACGACAGCAATTTTAATTCCCGCTAAGGCGCGCGCATCTTTACCCAATTTTGTCAAGCGATCGAAAAAATATTCTACGCCGTTGGCAGAAGTGAGAATCAGCCAGTGGAAACTTTCAAGCTGAGCGATCGCCCGATCTAAATCTTGCCAACTCGAAGGAGGACGAATTACTAAAGCTGGCATTTCCGTTACTTTGGCTCCCTGCTGTTGCAGTAATTCAGTAAATTTAGCCGACTGTCCGGCTGCACGAGTGACTAGAATAGTTTTGCTCGCTAAAGGTTTGTGTTGCTGTTGCACTTGTAAACTTTCTGCCAATCTCACCACCTCACCCACTACAATTACTGCTGGTGAAAGAGAAACACCGCTAGTCTTATCTACTATATCTGCTAAGGTGCCTGTCCATACCTGTTGGTCGGGACGAGCGCAATTACGAATTATTGCTATAGGAGTAAGGGGCGATCGGCCATTTTCTTGTAACTGCTGTAGGATTTTGCTTAGATTACGTCCTCCCATTAAGATTACTAGAGTGTCGATTCTTGACAGTGCTTGCCAGTCGAGAGCATCAGGATTGTGAGCGCTCAGAACCACAAAACAACTGCTTAAAAATTTATCAGTTAGAGGAATTCCTGCTAGTAAGGGGGCTGCTAAAGCCGAACAAATTCCTGGCACCAGTTCAAAATCGCAACTTGCTTCTGTTAGTGCTTGTATTTCCTCCCGGGAACGACCGAAAATTAGAGGATCGCCACTTTTAAGCCTAACTACCTGTTTTCCTTGCCAGCAATAAGCTACAAGTAATTGATTAATCTTTTCCTGGGACGTACTGCAACTTCCTCCCCGCTTGCCTACATTTAATTTTAGGCACTCAGACGGTACTAACGACAATAATTCTGGGTCTACAAGTGCATCGTAAATTAAGACTTCGGCAATCGAAAGCAGTTGTATTCCTTTGCAGGTCAGATAACTAATGCTTCCTGGACCTGCCCCAATTATATAAACTTTACCCTGATCTTTACTCATTTTCGGGCCAAAGGCGGGCGCTTTTTACTCGATATATTTTACTAGTCTCTCCCTTTCGAGAAAGAGCAATATGGGGCACAGCATAGAAAGTAAAGCAGCACAATTCTTCAAAGATGGGAGTACGAGCTGTGGCTGCAGCTAATCCAGTTTTACCCATGGTGACAAAACCTGCTAAACTACGGTGATTAAAGGTTTTGCCCAATACTTAACTGGGAAATACACCTCAACCCTTTGTTGAAAAATTTTCATCAATGCGGTGTCCCTACTGTATTGAGATGCTGTCATCTTTCCTGCCGTCGATCAAGCTACTCAAGTCTTGAAGTAACACAGAGAAAATCCATGCATAGCGCTTCTCAGTTGAGATGACAAGCCAGTCAGTATTAAACTTTACATATATATTTTTAGACATATTGCATAATCTATAAGTAATTGTTAGATTTTCGGAATTTCTATGGACTATAAGCAAGAATTAATCACTACGATTCACGATTTTAGCTGTAATTTAGAATTTCTCGAAGATCGATTAACTCAACTGAGTAAAGAAGCTCACACAGCGGTATTAATTCCATCCCTTTATGAGGAATTAGAAAGACCAGCCCTAACGAAGATTAGAGATTGCCTGAAAGATTGCGCTTTTGTCAATACAGTAATCGTTTGTCTGTATGCCCAAACAATCGACGAATATGCCAAAGCATTGCATTTCTTTGAGGCTTTACCCCAACAAACTTTAGTGATTTGGGAAAATGGCAAGCGAGTAACTAGACTGTTAGAAAACTTACGGGCGAGAGGATTAGACTTGCTAGGCTTTAAAGGTAAAGGTCGAGCAGTATGGTTAGGGCTAGGTGTAGCATCTCTACAAGCCGAAGCGATCGCCCTTCACGATGCAGACATTATTACCTACGACAAATCCTATCCCCTCAAACTGCTGTTTCCCCTGCTAGAGCAAGAGTTTGGTATTGCCTTTAACAAAGCCTACTACGCACGTCTAGGCGGCACTCCTCCAAGTTTCAATGGTAGAGTAGTGCGTTTATTTGTCACACCTCTGTTGAGTGCTTTGACAGAAATATTTGGCTATCGAGACTATCTGCGTTACTTAAGTTCTTATCGCTATCCCCTCTCAGGAGAATTTGCTCTCACCAGAGATCTGGCACTTAATACCCGTATTCCTGGCAACTGGGGATTAGAAATAGGCTTGCTGGCTGAAGTTTATCGCAATCTCGCTCCGAAAAGAATTGCTCAGATCGATTTAGGCGTTTTCGATCACAAGCATCAGAAGATTGGCAATTCCAGTGAAGAAGGACTGAGAAAAATGTGCCGAGATATTCTTCGCTCCGTGTTGCGGACTTTAACTGAAACCGAGCAGGTAATAATTAGTAGAGAACACATTCATGCCCTGCGAGTTAAGTTTCGTCGCAACGCTCAAGACTATATTCGTCAGTACTTTGTCGATGCTCGCTTTAACAACCTAGATTACGATCGTCATGAAGAGGAAGTAATTAGCGAAATTTTTGAACAAATGATTTTAGATGGGGGCGAACTATATTTTAACGACCCAGCCGGAGCACAAATTCCTGACTGGACAAGAGCCCTAGCTGTTATGCCCGAACTGCGGGAGCAAATACTACAGGCAACTAAAGCTGATGCTGCAGAAGTAAAAGAAATGATGTTAGTTGGGTGATGTACCCACCCAGAGTCGATGAATATGCCGGATCTACTTGTTTAACTATCGCACCAGCTTTTTCGGCTTTGTACTTTACTATGGAGAAGAATTGACCGAAAGGATAATCTTGCCAAGATTTGTTTAAACTCATGAATACTTTCATCAACCAATCGTAGATTGATGTACCACCCATCAGCTTTTTTGATTATCTGTGCTTGTTTGAGAATTGCACCAGATAGCAAATGACGATGAGAGCGAATCTTGATCAAACCGATCTTGGCAATATCGATATACAGGTACTTACCACCTACAGAACAGCTATGCAGGGAAAGTGCTTGTCCTTCTAAGACCATTGAGCGGTATCGAGCAGTATTCTTAAAGCGTGGTTGACTGCTTCTGTTGCCGTTTTTATCGCCTTTAATAAAACTATTAAAAGCTATAGCGGTGTGCAGAGTTACTAAGTACTTAAAATATACAATGGTTCGAGCGAAATCGACTTTGAATGAGAGGGGTAGCGTAGTAAAGTAATGGAAAATCTAACGA
>JBFRWL010000588.1:0-19504 GCA_051439565.1 Prochloraceae cyanobacterium | reverse complement strand
GTGATGCCTCATACTAACGGGTATGAAATCTGCTCTCAAGTACGCAAACTTTCTTTGTTCCGCAACACTCCAATTGTAATTTTGACGGGCAAGGACGGTATCATCGATCGAGTACGAGCTAAAGTTGCTGGTTCTACTGACTATATAACTAAGCCAGTAACTGCTGAGGGAGTAATAGATGTAATTAACAAACATTTCGTTATTGCCTGAGCTAGAACAAGTCAGTATGTGAGGAAAATTGCTCACCCTACTCAGTTGGTATGAATAAATATTATGACTAAGTGTGTTTTAACACTATTAAAGATAAAACATCTTATTTAAATTGTTGGTTAACGAGGTAAAGATACCATGGCTACGGCCCTAATTGTGGAAGATTCTCTAACTGAGTTAAAAATAATCACTAGCTGCCTAGAGCAAATAGGTATAGATGTCTCAACAGCAAAAAGTGGAGAAGAAGCTCTCGAAAAAATTACTATTAATCTGCCCGATCTAATTGTTTTAGACGTAGTTTTGCCAGGTCGCAGTGGCTATGAAATCTGTCGCAATCTTAAAAATGAGACCAAGACAAGTAAAATTCCGATCATCCTCTGTTCTACCAAAAAAACAGAGATGGATAAATTTTGGGGGATGAGACAGGGAGCAGATGCCTATCTGCATAAGCCAGTCGATCAACAAGAACTAATTCGTACGGTTAAACAGCTAATCAATAACCAACCCTAAGACAAGGTAAGGAGATTTAAATAATGGGAGCAGATTTTCTCTCAATTCCAGAAACCTCATCATCAGCAACAGATTCAGGGAACTTAGCCGAGCAGTTTTTACGGTTTCATTTAGTGCCCGATACGAATGTTATTTTACCAATTTCTCAACTTACTGAGGTAATGACCATTCCTCTAGGTCAAATTATTCCCATACCCCATATGCCTGCCTGGGTAATGGGGGTTTATAATTGGCGGGGCGAAATTCTCTGGATGGTAGACATAGGGCAATTAGTTGGACTGACTCCCTGGTATCAACAGAATCTCAATTCTGCCAACTACAAAGCAATTGTAGTCAAAAGCTCTGGAGAAAAATCTAGCTCAAGCAAAATAGCCAATAAAGTACTCGGACTTGTCGTTAGCCAGGTCGAAGATATAGAGTGGTGTAATCCAGAAACCATACAATCCCCACCATCCTCTGGTGTAACTCCTAAGTTAGCATCTTTCTTGCGCGGATACTGGTTGAAACCAAATGGTGAAATAATAGTAGTCCTTGATGGAGAAGCTATTATAGCGGCAATGCCTGCCCAGACTATCAATGATAATTAAATACTTAAAATTGCTCTGTGGGCAAGAAAATCAAAACAAAGTAAGTATATGTGTATATATGTATAACTTTTACCTGTGTCCATTTGTCACGAAAACAGTTCTGATCGAGGTAGATTAACAAAAATCAAGTCAACCACTTAAGTATTAATAATTATTTTTGTCAGTAACCAAATTACGATTTAGTTTGAATGAGGAGCATTCCATGACGCAGAGTCCTGCTAAACCTGATTCCCACGACGACTCTATTAACAATAGCATTTTGACCTCTGAAATGGCAGCAAACGAACAAGCCACTTCTTCTGATCAGTTTTATCAAAATCCATCATCTTCTCAAGAGCAAGCTAAGGTTTTCATTACTCTAGAGACAGAAGATGAGTCTCAAACAGTTTTTCGCCAAAAACAGCAAAAAAGTTTTTGGCAAAGTATGCGCTTCCGAGCAATATTTATAGCAGTAGCAATTGGGACAATCCCAGTATTAGCAATAGGAGGAATATCCTATTATTTTACTTATAGAACCCAAAGTGCGCTCAAAGCAGAAATTATCAACCACCAAGAAGACATGGCGGCTAACCTGGCTAATAAAGTCAGTACTTTTGTGAGCAATCGCATCTCAGAACTAGAATTGATTGCCAGCTCGCCCATTTTAACTGACTCAAAATTAAGCCAAACAGCTTCGCTAGAGCAGCAACAGAGGTGGTTGAATAGCTTGCTCGCAACGCAACCAGATTTTTATCAAAGCATAGCGGTCTTCGATCTCCAAGGCAATTTAAAGCTTCAAGCTATATCGTCTAATACCAACCCCAGAAACTATCAAGGGCGGAACTTAATTAAGCAGGCACTCCAGAATCAAGACCAAGTCCTTGTATTATTCACAGCTGAGACAAATAACCAGCCGGTAGTAATTATCGCCAAACTCATTAAAGAACTGACTACTGGCGAGCCCTTAGGCGCGATTGGAGCACAAATTCCTGCCCAAAAACTACAAAAACTTTTAGATATTTCCGTACAAGAAAAAAGAAACTATCTAATTCTAGATGGGGACAAAAATGTAATTTTAACTAGTGAAACAGCTCGAGAAGTGGGCAAATTAATGGGGGAAATGGAGCAGGAGTTTGCTCTATTAAAACAGCAATCTATCCAAAACACTGTTGAAAAAGATAATGCAATATATACCTATCTGCCCATCCAAGCGCCAAAAGACTTCGAGTCCCTAAACTGGTCTATGCTACTGAGCACCCAAGTAGAAGGTACATTTGCTCATCAAAAACCACTACAGTTAACTCTATTTGTAGGGACAATGTTAGTCACACTTTTAGTAGCAATATTTGCTGCTATTTTAGCTGAGCGGGCTACCCGTCCTATTCTAGCTGCAGCAGGTGCAGTAGCCAAAATCGGTCAGGGACAATTAGATACTCGCCTCCCAGTCCAAGGGCAAGACGAAGTTGCTACCCTATCGAGGAACATTAACCAAATGGCAACTAAGTTAGAGTCTCTAGTCTACGAACAAGCATTCTTAGCCAAACAGTCTCGCCTGTTAGCAGAAATTAGTAGTTCTCCGACCATCAACAAGCAAGATGGAGAAACAGTTCTCACCCAATCTCTGGAAGGAGCTAGAGAAATACTGGAAGTAGAGAGGATGGTAATCTACCGCTTGCAGCTCAATGGCAGCGGCTATATTGCTCACGAATCAGTGGTAGACGGCTGGCCAATAGCCCTTAACTATCAAATCCAAGATCCCTGTATTCCCGCAAGTCTGCTCCAAGAATATCTTCAAGGCAGAGTAGCAGCCACAGATAATGTCTTTGAGGCTAACTTACAATCCGAACACCTGCAATTAATGGAACAACTGCAGGTTAAAGCTAATTTAGTCGTACCAATTCTCAATCAGGGACAGCTCTATGGTCTGCTTATTGCCCACCACTGTACTTCCACCCACGAATGGCGAGAAAGGGAAATTAACTTTATGAAACAGTTAGCGGCTCAGTTGGGACTAATCCTCGATCGAGTCGCATTTATTGATGAAAGACAAGAAGAAGCCAAGCGTTCCGAAAGTCTTAAAGAAATTACCCTAAAAATTGCTAGTTCCTTTAATCCAGAAGTCATCTTTGAAACCACCGTTACAGATATTCGCCAAACTCTACAAACAGATAGAGTCGTTGTTTATACTTTTGATGAAAACTGGAGCGGCACAATTATTGCTGAATCAGTAGGAGACAATTGGCCTAGAGCTTTGGGAGTCGAAATTTCCGATCCCTGTTTTGCCCAAGAATACGCCGATAAATACAAAGAAGGTCGAGTCCATTCAGTTGCAGATATTTACCAAGCTGACTTGACTAATTGCCACCTACAACAACTAGAGCCATTTGCCGTTAAAGCTAATATAGTTGCCCCAGTTTTGGTAGATGGCGAACTGCTAGGATTGTTGATTGCTCACCAGTGTTCTGGCCCTCGCAATTGGGAACAAGCAGAAATCGACTTTTTTAGCCAAATCG
Source organism: Prochloraceae cyanobacterium (assembly GCA_051439565.1). GTDB lineage: Bacteria > Cyanobacteriota > Cyanobacteriia > Cyanobacteriales > JBFRWL01 > JBFRWL01. The sequence goes on along the minus strand of JBFRWL010000588.1, from coordinate 15,705 downwards.
CTACTCAAATCGGACTAGCTCTAGAACGAGTTAATCTTCTAGAACAACAAAAAAATGCTAAAGAACAAATAGAAAAACGAGCTTTAGAACTGCTGATGGAAGTAGATCCTGTCAGCAAAGGAGACCTGACTATTAGCGCCAGAGTAACTGAAGACGAGATAGGTACAGTAGCAGATTTTTATAACGCTACGATTGAGAACTTGCGGAAAATTGTTACTCAAGTGCAAGTAGCTTCAACGCAAGTAGCAGCAACTACTAACAAAAATCAGACATCAGTACAGGCTCTCTCCGCAGGTGCCATGCAGCAGAGAAGGGATATTGAAGCAGCTTTAGCCCAGATTCAACTGATGACCTCCTCGATTCGGGCAGTAGCAGATAATGCCAAACAAGCCGAATTAAGCGTACAAGAAGCCTCTGAGACGGTAGAAGAAGGAGAGAAAGCCATGAATCGTACCGTCCAAGGAATTATGGCTATTCGAGAAACAGTAGCAGAAACGGCGAAAAAAGTTAAGCGACTAGGAGAATCGTCTCAAAAGATTTCTCGAGTTGTGAGTCTGATTAGTAGCTTTGCCGAGCAAACCAACTTGCTAGCACTTAATGCCTCAATTGAGGCCGCTCATGCAGGAGAAGAAGGTCGAGGCTTTGCTGTAGTTGCTGATGAAGTACGTTCTCTAGCCGCTCAATCTGCAGAAGCAACAGCAGAAATTGAAAAGCTTATAGCAGCTATTCAGGCAGAAACCAACGAAGTAGTCGCGGCGATGGAAGCAGGAACCTCTCAAGTAGTGAGTGGAACTAGACTAGTAGATGAAACCCGCTCCTCCCTAGACAAAATAGCCTCAGCTAGTTCCCAAATTAATCAGTTAGTTAAGGACATCGCCCAAGCAGCAGAAGAACAGGCCCAAACCTCAGAAACAGTAAACCAAAGAATAGCAGAAGTAGCAGCAGTTTCTAACCAAACTTCAGCGGAAGCAGAGCAGGTATCAGAATGTTTTAGAGAGCTGCTGTCAGTAGCTGAAGCGCTGCAAGAAAGTGTTGGTCAGTTCAAGGTTAACTAGTACAACATGGCAGACTATCCCACAATCTCTTTCAATCATGGAATAGTTGAGTTATGTATATTTTTTGTTTCCTATCAATGCGCAAGTACTGCCCCATTTATAACAAGGTTTAATTTATGACTCAAACTTCTCCTAAGCCTGATTACCAAAACTCTAAACCAAGCAGTTCAGCCGCTAACAGTTTTTCAGTTACTGAGCCAACTTCTACTAGCAATGTTGCTTCTTCTCCTTTTTCATCTGTCGAGCAAGCAACTTCAGAAGCTCAGATAATTCAACCACTGGAGCTAACAACTAAAGGAACTAAACAGCAGGGAAAAAAAAGATCTCTTCGTAACCAGTTGTTGCTCTACGTTCTGCCTACCTTACTATTGCCCATGGTAGTGGCTGGCGCTATAGGCTATGGAATGATTCAGAAAGACGCTGAAGCCCGAGTTAAAATGCAGTTGAGAAACCAGACTCTACTGGCGAGCCAAGCAGCTAGCAATTTATTGAAAGAGGCTTTTAAATTTCCAGAAATGGTGGCTAGTAACCCCATAGTAATAGAAGCCGCTAGACTTGGGAGTAAACAAGTAGAAGCAGAAAAACTGGTGCAACTGACAGACGAGCAGCTAGAAGCGCGTTTTGTTAAGTATAAGCTGCTCAAGCCCAATCAACAACTCAATGATTATTTAAGAAAATTAGTCAAGCTAAATAAAGTTCCTGAGATATTTATTACTGAGCGTTACGGACTTAACATTGCCTATAATCAGATAACTACTGACTTCGTCCAAAACGATGAAGATTGGTGGATAAAAGCTAGTCAGGCAAAACGGTGGGTTTCTTCTCCAAGAGCAAATGAATCTGTTGGGCTGATTACTATTGACCTGGCGCAAGCAATAATCGATCCTCAAACAGAAGAATTTCTGGGTGTAATTAAGTATGCTTTACCTACTAACAAATTCAACTTAGTAAGTAACTATTTGATGCGAACTGGAATCGAGGGTTCTCAAACCCAAAAAGTTCAGATAATCGATAGGCAAGGAGGCGTAATTGTTACTGTTAGTGGTGTCTCTGGCTCCAGTCAGGAAACAAACGTTATAGGCGACCAAACGGTTTTAGGAATAGCCGATACTCTACTTAAAGTAATTCAAGATAATAATATATCTAAAGAGGAAGAAATCAAGAAAACAATAGACGAAGAAATAAAGAAAAAAATTAGAGATTTAAACCAGAAATCTCCACCCAAACAAGTGAAATTTGGCAGGTCGGCTGTTGTTAATCGAGAGGCTGATGAACCTTCCCTTATTGTTTCATTTAGCACAGTTAATACTCTCTATAAAATGGCAACTGTATCGGGAACAAATTGGGTAGCAGTTGCTTCGATAGAACAAGCAGAAATTAGCTCTACTGCTAATGACTTGCTGATAGTTTTCGTTTTGGCTGCCTTATTTTTAGGAATACCAGGAGTAGGTGTTGCTTTAATTTTAGCCCGAAAATTATCTAATCCTTTGGGGAAATTAGCTCAGACAGCAGAAAAGATAGCTTCTGGAAATTTGGATGTTCGAGCCGAACCAGAAGGTACCAAAGAAACTGAAACCCTAGCCCAAAGTTTTAATAATCTAGTAGTACAGCTCAAAAGCTTGCTGCGACAACAAGCATTTGAAACCAAACAATCTCGCTTGTTAGCAGAAATTAGTAACTCTGTGACTATGAACAAGCAAGATGGAGAAAGAGTACTCGCCCAATCCCTTGAAGGAGCTAGACAAATACTAGAAGTGGAGCGAATAGTTATCTACCGCTTCCAACCCAATGGCAGCGGCTACATTGCCCACGAATCAGTGATAGAAGATTGGCCAGTTGGTCTGAACTACCAAATTGAAGATGCTTGCATTTCCCAGGCTTTGTTAGAAGAATACCTTCAAGGCAGAGTAGTAGCTACCAATAATGTCTTTGAGGCTAACTTACACCCCGAGCACCTGCAATTAATGGAACAACTGCAGGTCAAAGCTAATTTAGTGGTTCCGATCCTCAATCAGGGACAGCTCTACGGTCTGCTCGTTGCCCACCACTGTGCCGCCACTCACGAATGGCAAGAAAGAGAAATTAACTTTATGAAACAGTTGACAGCTCAGTTGGGATTACTTCTCGATCGAGTTGCATTCATCGAAGAGAGACAACAGGAAGCCAAGCGTTCCGAACGCATCAAGGAAATTACTTTAAAAATTTCTGGAGCCCTCAAAGCAGAAGATATTTTAGAAACTGCAGTGCGAGAAAGCCGCCAAGTGCTCGGAACAGACCGAGTAATGATAGATAGTTTTGACGGCATCAGAAAAGGTACAGTCATTGCTGAATCAGTAGGGGAAAATTGGGCGCCAGCTTTGGGAGCTGAAATTACCGATCCAGGCTTTATTAATCAGTTCATCGAGCAATACAAGAAAGCTCAGGTAATGGCAATTAGTGATATCTATAAAAAATCTAACTTGGACGAATTTCACCTCAAACAACTAGAACCCTTTGGAGTCAGAGCTAAGTTGGTAACTCCCATTCTGATGGGAGGAGAATTGCGAGGCTTATTAATCGGTCACCAGTGTTCCGGTCCCCGCAACTGGGAGCAAGCAGACATTGATTTTCTCTCTCAAGTAGCTACTCAAGTAGGATTAGCCTTGGAGCGAGCTAACCTTCTAGAACAGCAAAGAGATGCTAGAGAATATCTACAGGAAAGAGCGCTAGAGTTACTAAGAGAAGTAGATCCCGTGAGTAAAGGAGACTTAACTATTCGTGCCAGAGTAACTGAAGATGAAATAGGAACAGTAGCATATTCTTACAATGCTACCATTGAGAGCTTGCAGAAAATTGTTAACCAAGTGCAAGCAGCATCAAGACAAGTAACAACAACTACCGACCAAAATCAGACATCGGTACAAGGGCTATCCTCAGGAGCCCTGCGACAGAGACGAGAAATTGAAGCAGCTAAAAGACAAATCCAAGCTATGGCTGACTCAATTACTGCGGTAGCTGCTAATGCCGAGCAAGCAGAAACAATGGTACAACAAGCAACACAGACGGTAGAAGCAGGGGAAGTGGCGATGAATCGTACCGTCGAAGGGATTATGGCTATTTGCGATACAGTAGCAGAAACCGCTGAGAAAGTTAAGCAATTGGGAGAATCTTCCCAAAAAATATCTAAAGTAGTCAACTTAATTAGTCGCTTTGCTGCTCAAACTAACTTATTAGCCCTCAAAACTTCAATTGAGGCCGCTCGTGCTGGGGAAGAAGGTCGAGGCTTCGCGGTGATAGCTGATGAAATACGCTCTCTAGCCGCTCAATCTGCAGAAGCAACAGCAGAAATTAAGAAGCTCATAGCAGCCATTCAGACAGAAACCAACGAAGTAGTAGCCGCGATGGAAGCAGGAACTTCACAGGTGATCGATGGGACTAAACTGGTAGACGAAACTCGCTCTTCGCTAGATAAAATAGCCTCAGTCAGCGCCCAAATTAATCAATTGGTTAAGGAAATTGCCACAGCAGCATTAGAACAAGCCGAAGCCTCGGACGCAGTAAATAAGAGAATAGCAGAGGTAGCGGCGATTTCTAACCAAACTTCAACTGAGGCAGAGCAAGTAGCGGACTCTTTTCAGGAACTGCTAGCAGTAGCTGAGGCACTGCAAGAAAGTGTCGGTCAGTTTAAGGTAGCTTAGTAGTGAAGAAGCACTGGTTCTAATTTTTAGCAAAAGCTAAAAATGTTTTTCCCTCTGCTTATTACTTATTACTTATTACTTCCTCTTCTGTAGTTGGTGAAATAATGGCAATGAACCCTGATATCCGCGATCAAGCTTATCAATTCTTCATAGAAGAAGCGGGCGAGCTATTACAGGTGCTTGAATCAGCTTTACTCACTGTAAGACAAGAACGCAGTACTAGTAAAGTTCACGACTTGATGCGTGCTGCTCACTCAATTAAGGGTGGGGCTGCCAGCGTAGGACTAGAAACAATCAAAACCCTAGCTCATCGTCTAGAAGATATATTCAAGGCACTATACAACGAAGAAGTAAAAATAGATACAGAACTAGAAGGCTGGCTACTAGATGCTTACGATTGTCTGAAAGAGCCGCTGCTCAGTCAGATTGAAATCGGGGAATTTGACGCACAAGAAGCATTAGATAATGCCAACCCGGTATTCAGTAAAATTGAGCAAAGATTAGGAGATGCTCTCACCCGCGCTGACGATTATATCCCTAGCTCTACAGACCTAGGTATCGATATAGTTTCATCTATTTTTGAAGTTGACGTGGCTCAGGGACTAGAACGCCTAACCAATGTAGTGACTAATCCCGCTCAATACGAGATTGCTGGAGAAATACGGGCACAAGCAGAAGTATTTGCTGGATTTGCCGAGCTACTAAATTTGCCAGGATTTGGGGAGATCGCTGAAATCACCCTCGCCGCCCTCGAACTTCACCCAGAGCGCGCCTTGGAGATAGCTAACTTAATGCTAGCTGATTATCAGGCAGCAAGAGAAGTAGTCTTAGCAGGCGATCGTCTTCGAGGAGGAAGTCCCTCAGCCACCCTAGTTTTCCTCTCCCAGAGAGCTAGTGAGGTAGATGAAGTAGATAAGATTGTCCTAGACAGTCAAAGTCAGGTTGATATTTCTTCCCAAATTGATAGTGAAACACCAGTTTCTTTCCTCGACGAAGTCTTTGGCAGTACTTTTGAAGAGCTTGAGTTAGAGATAACAGAAACTTCAGTTACTTCCCCAACAGAAGAGATAGAAACAGCAGCTCCTTCCCTCGACGAAGTCTTTGGCAGTACTTTTGAAGAGGTTGAGTTAGAGCTAACAGAAACTTCAGTTACTTCCCCAACAGAAGAGATAGAAATACCAGCTCCTTCCCTCGACGAAGTCTTTAGCAGTGCTTTTAAAGAAACTGAATTAGAACTAGCAGAAACCTCAGTTACTTTGCCAAACAAAGAGATAGAAACACAAGTTCCTTCCCTCGACGAAGTCTTTAGCAGTGCTTTTGAAGAGACTGAATTAGAGCTAGCAGAAACTTCAGTTGCCTCGCAAACTGAGGAAATAGGAGCAGAGGAAACTTTACCAGATACAGTTACAGAGCCAACTTTTATCTCAGAGATAGACGAATCCCTAACAGAAGCACAAAAAGCTGCTCAAATTGACTCAGAAGAAGAAGTAGAACTACTAACTTTCTTAGCAGAAAGCGAGGCGAGCAAAGCGCCAGAAACTTTAGAAGAAACAGTTCAATCGATCGAGCAAATCTTCGCTCACTTACCATCTCTTCAGGATATCTCCGCACCTGCTTCTGAGCAAGAGCCCCAAGTTGCTGCAGATCCAGCTACTATCCCAGCTAAATCAAAACTCCTTTCACAGCCGAATCTTGACCAAAAATCTCCGGCGAGTAAATCGGTTAGGAAAGCGGCTAATCAGAGCGATAAAAAATCTACTGCCAAACGACAACAAGTTGAAAACCGTTCCCCTTCCAGCTTATCGGTACGGGTTGACTTAAATCGTCTAGAGCGGATGAATAATCTAGTGGGGGAGCTAGCAATTAATCGCAACAGCCTGTCACTGCAAAACGATCAAGTACAAGCAGGGGTGCGGGAACTAATTAATAGATTTGTTCAATTTAAGGATAAGACAGGTAAATTACAGGAAATATCAGACAAAATACTAATCTCGCTCTCTAACTATGGCAGAGAAAACTTGCGCCGCAAAGACAAGCAGATTGGCTGGTCACAAACTAACGAATCACAAAATACTCTAGCTGGTGAGAGTGAGTTCGATTCCCTGGAAATGGATAACTACGGAGTAATTTACTCTGCGCTTCAAGAGCTGATTGAAGACATCATGCAGCTTGAAGAATCAGTTGACGATATTGTTCTGTTTGCTAGGCAGTCCAATCAAACCATTGACAAACAGCGCCAAATGCTGACCTATCTGCGGGACGAGCTAATGTGGGCGCGAATGTTACCGATCGGTGAAATCCTCAACCGCTTTCCTCGGGTATTGCGCGATCTGTCCACTAAGTACAATAAGCCAGTCAGCCTGAAAATTCACGGTACGGGAGTATTAGTAGACAAAGCAGTATTAGAAAAACTATATGACCCCTTATTACACTTACTTCGCAATGCCTTCGATCACGGGATTGAATCTCCAGAAATTAGACGACAACAAGGAAAACCAGAACAAGGCTCGATTGAAGTTATCGCCTATCACCAGGGAAATCAAACCTTTATTGAAATCAAGGATGACGGACGAGGTCTGAATCTGGAAAAAATTGCTCGTCAGGCAGTTGAATTAGGGTGGCTGTCCTCAGAACAACTCGCTGCGACTAGTAAGGCTAGCTTATTAGAGTTTATTTTCCAACCAGGATTTTCCACTGCCAGACAAGTCAGTGAACTTTCTGGACGAGGAGTTGGGCTAGACGTAGTGCGCTCTCAAATACAATACCTCAAAGGAAATGTTAGCGTGAGTTCCTCTCCTGGAGAAGGGACAACCTTTACTTTACGATTGCCGTTAACCCTGACGATTTCTAAATTACTGGTCTGTTTAATTGGAGCTACTGCGATCGCATTGCCTTCTGATACTATTGAAGAAATTATCATTCCTAAAGCCGACCAAATTAAAAAATCAGGTACAGAAGAATTTTTATACTGGCACAATCAAATTATTCCAACTTATAAAATCAAAGAGCTTCTAGATTATAACTGTCCTTTACCCGATACTCCTACTAGTGAAATTTTGTCTGCCATGCCGACTCCTGAAGATTGGGCGCTACCACTACTCATACTGCGTCAGGGACAGCAATTATTTGCCCTAGAAGTCGATCGCATAGTTACAGAACAAGAATTAGTCATCAAACCTTTCGGACCAGCTCTTGCGCCACCTAGCTATATCTACGGCTGTACTATCTTAGGGGATGGTAGTTTAGTCTCCGTGATCAATGGCTCTGTTTTATTGTCGTTTGTCCTAGGGCCAACTAAACAGGAAAGGGAACAAATCTTTGAATCTACTATTCAGGACAAACTCAGCGATCATAGTTCCTCAGGCGGAAAGATTGCTAGTACTGACAACAAGCTCAAAGTAACTACAGTGTTAATTGTTGACGATTCTTCGGCTTTACGAAAAACCCTAGCTTTTACTCTGCAAAAAGCAGGTTATCGAGTTTTGCAGGCGAGAGATGGAAGGGAAGCGCTAGACAAATTAGAACAAACTTCAGTTGTAGAATTAGTGATTTGCGATATCGAAATGCCTAATATGAATGGTTTTGAATTCTTGAGCGTGCGTCGCCAAGACCCTCAACTATCGCAAATACCTGTAGCTATGCTCACCTCTCGTAGTAGTAATAAACACCGTCAGTTGGCAATTCAATTAGGCGCTAGTGCTTACTTTTCTAAACCCTATGTCGAACAACAATTTCTCGCAGCACTAAAAGATATCATTAGTCAAAACCAACCTAAAACGATTTCTGCCTCCAGATAAGAGTTAAACAGATATGAATAATGACTTAATTAATCCTTTATCAGAGGGAAGTGCCAATTCTCCGGAGCAAAAGACTGGGCAATCGCTGAAATTAGTCATCTTTGCCATAGGCAGTCTTAACTTTGCTTTGCCAGTTAAATTAGTTAAAAAAGTTCTCAATCAGACTCCTATCTACGGTAGCGGACTCAATCATATAGGAGTTGCCAATATAGGTGACAAAGAGATTACAGTTATAGATTTACACAAACGATTTTTTAAATCCGATTTAATTAGGCAATCTGACTCCAAAATCTATCTGATAGTCGCTCAAAATAGTGCAGGGGAAGAATTTGGAATTTTGGTTTCTCAAACTCCAACCTTGGTGGACGTACCCTTGTCCCAGATTCGCACCCTGCCAGCTTCTTATCGGCGTGCCGATACCCTCGATCTTGCTAGTCACGTCACTATTATTACCCAACAAACAGAATCGCTAACTGTATTTTTGCTCGATCTCGATCGCGTCATACCCAACTTTCAATAACAATAAAAAGGTTAGTAAGTTGGTCTATAAAATCTGACACTTGCTTTAGGCAGAAAAGATTAAATAATCATAAGCAGACTCAATTTTATTACATTCAGATAACACCTTACTATCTAAATCTTGCAGACGTTTTAGTTCTTTTTCCTGATCGATTTCGCGAGATTGTTTTTGTGCCACTAAATTGTCTAACTCTGCTTTACGGAATTGAATATCCTCGTCGATCCGCTTAATAACTTCCCGTTCGTAGTTATCAAAGCATTCTGCGACAGCTTGATAAACAGGTTCGTATTGCTCTTGGGCAATTTTAGGTAGAGACTTGGTAAACTCTTTCTTGGCAGCTTGTAAGAACTTTTTCCGCCCTTGTTCTGCTTGCACAGCCCCAACCCCAAGACTCATTACAGCAATGCCTAAAGGAGTAAGAAAGGCGGGGGTTAAAAAAATAGCTACAAAGCTAGAAATTCCAATTACAGCTAGCCAATTTACCAAGATATTTTTCCAATCAAAACCGATCGCAGCTAGGGCAACACCAGCAATATTACCTGTAGCTAAAGATAAAAATCCCATGGCCCATTTTGACCATCCTGGTGCATCGTCGCGATCGCCAATTTCTGTGTGAAAATTTACCTTTTGCCCGATTAATTTTTCACTAATGGAATCTAATACTCGATTATAAGTTGCCCCATACTTAGCCGCACTTTTGGCTAGTTGTGAGAAGGCTTTTCCCATCTCTTTTTCAGCGCTGAGTTCCCAACTAATCATTTTTTCATTAATGTAGCGCTCAAACCCTTGCTTGAGCGCAGCATTAAATTGTTCTCGTTTACCTGCACTCAAAAAATCTAAAAAGCCTAAATCTGGCTGGTAGCGGACAAAATCTGTTTCAAAAGTATTGCCTAAATTTAATATGTATTCTCGCAAAGAATTGGCAATGCTTTTAGCTTGATGATCGCGCTGATTGCGAATTTCTACCTGAAATTTATCCCGAATCTCACTCAGTTGCTTAAATTCTGGTTCTACTGAACTAATCTTGTGTTTTAATTCCTCTAGATCTTTCTCAAGTAGAGGAATACGAAGTTCTACAGCTTCGTGAGTGCGGGCGTAAGCTTGACGTGCTAATCTTCTAGCTTGCTGCATTTGGGAAACAGCACTGTCTTGAGTTAAAAAAGTATTGAGTGACTTCATAAACTCAGGAAAACCAGTTCCCTCTAGAGAATCTGTTCGGTGTTTTATCCGCCGACGCAGCGCATCTAGAGCAGAAATTTCAAAAACTCTTTCGGGATAAATATTTATTCCATCTAGCTGAGTATATTCAGTTAAATTAGTACGGAAAACTTTACGTAATTTCTCTTCAGCTTGTTGGAGTTCTTCGCTATTATCAGGATCGATAAGTTCTTGACGAATTTCGTCCCAACCATTGAGCAAAAAGAAAACAGTAAAGTCCCGACCTTTAAGATAATTTTCTAGGTAGCGACGCTCTTCTAAAGTACAAGGCTGTACGGCGCGAAAGACAAAGAGAATTGCATGGCAGTTGTTAAGATAACCTAAAGAAAGTTGATTTCTCGCTTCTGTATCGTTTAGTCCCGGACTGTCAACAATCTCTATTCCCTTTTCTAGCAAAGGTAAAGGATACTCTACTAAAGCATAGTCAACTTCAGGAAAGGCTAACTTTTGCTCTTGTTCTAGTTTTTTAGCTTCATCGGGATCGATAGTATATTTCTGTTTAAAACTGCTAAAATCAAGTCTTTCCGCTGGCTTAGCATCTTTAAAGTAAACTGTCACTCTCTTTTCAGTTCCGTAGCGCAAAACTGTTAGCAAAGCAGTACAGGGATTGACATCACTAGGGAGTAATTTTTTCCCAATTAAAGCATTAATAAATGTACTTTTACCACGTTTTAAGTCACCTAAAACTATGAGGCGGAATACACCCTGACGCAAATTTTTACTAGCAAGACTAATATCTTCGCTCTCTCGATCTAGACCCAGTTTACCAGAGGTATTTTCTCCTTCTAATTCTCCTTCCTGCAAAGTTTGAGCAATACGATCGAGGCGATCGGCAAGTTCGAGGCGTACTTTAATAACTTTTTCTAAGTCTTTGAGCAATGGATTATCTTGTGTATAATTCATGATTTTGCTTGAGACTAAATATAGGTCAATCCTAAATCAACGTTAAGACTTTTATCGAGATAACATAGTGTTAAGTAATTTTCCTTAGTCTTTATCGCTATCGCCTTCCAAGAAAATTTTATATCCTATCCAAGCAATCCCCCCCATCATAATCCCAAACGCCACCCAATAAGCGAGCCTAATAGCGACAAGGACAATAACGACAAAGCCAAAGAACTTAGCCAATCTTAGCAGTTTTCTTCCCCAGCGCCTCAGTTTATTTTCAGAGGGTTTCTGCTGGATAGTTTCATATAGTGGCGGTTGGTTTTCTTGATGCTGTTGATAGATCTCCGCTTCTAGTTCTCGCAGTCTAATCGCTTTTTCTCGTTCCTGAAGTTCTTGTTCGCGACGCTGAAAGTCTTTTTCTTTGTTATCTTGAGAATTCATTTTCTGGCTTGGACTAGTAAATTATCTCAGCTATAATTAAATTTCCCAATTTAGCTGAACAAATTACTGGAGATTTACCAAACCTGTCTTCTGGAGATGGGAAAAATATTTATTGTGAGTAGACTTGTCCGAAAAATTGAAAGTCAGTCGCAAGGAGATTTAGAGACTCAGAAGGATTCATTATCAACAATTGAAGAATGTGTCGAAGACTAGAGGATATCTTCGAGATCGCCTTTGACAAAATTAACACCCTCCCTGTTACCTATTTATTACCCATAAGTCTCAGAAGTCTTGTAGGGTAGGGAGTGTGGGAAGTGTGGGTAGAAGCTCACGAGAGACCACAAATGCGAAATTTCGTTATTTACTTTTGGCGATTACTTAATTCGTCAGAAAATAGCGGCTTTGTCTTAACTCCCCACACCTCCCCCTACCACTATACTAATCTATCTACTTATAAAATACGCGGTAATCCTACTTCTTTAGGTTTCACAAAACTACCATTAAAACTAATAGCTTTATCTTCAATTGTTCGAGCTTTTGCTAAATTTTGTCGTAAATAAGCTCGTTCCATTTTATCTTCAATTCCACCTAAAATATACAAGATTAACTTCACCGCCAAATCTCTTCCAGAAACTAACATTCGCTTTTTATTTGGATCATAAAGAACTCCATACCAAAGAGACTGGGGATAGTCCATCTCGCTGAGACCTCCTACTGCATCGTATTGACGCAATTTGGCAAAAATATCCTCTAATAAAAATCCCTTCTTAAATACCAATAATCCCAAAGCTTCAGCTAAAGCAACTTGTCCCACAGGACGAAAGAGAATATTTGCTTCTCCTGGCGGTTTTTCGTGACTAAAGCGGCGCAGATCTAGAGTTTGTGTTCCTTGTTCTAATCTTTGATAACTCGGTAGACTAGCTAGATTGTCCCATAACTGGTTAAATAACTTTAACCCTTCCTCCAATTCCTCTGCTTCTGGACGCAAGGGAATTAAACCTTTATCCGAGGGTTTCCAATGGGGAAATTTATATTCTAAATAGCGTTGTGCGATATCTTCCAAGGCTTGTAGGGTGGTTAAAACAGTCGATTTGGCACTAACTGTCGCACCATCCCAATTGATGCGAGGGTTGCGTCCTGGCATATCTTTAAACAAAGGATGGGTAACTGCTACTTTTCTGGCGAGAAGAGAAAAACCATTATCCTCGTTTAATAATGCTAACTGTCCTTTACTTAACTCTTGCGCCATTAAGTTAACGTGGACGAAAATAGACCGGATGCGTCGCTTTGCTTGTTGGCGGGTTTCTCCTTGGATAACTGCGGGAATAAATTCAATACCGATCTTTTCTTGGCTTAAATTTTGCAGGTATGCTGGGTCTACTTGATAGGTTTCTAGGAGGCGATCGAGGGTAATAACTGCACCTGTAGGTTTTTTCGTTTTGGTATATCTAGGAAGTTGACCTGTATTAATTAATTCCATCAAACCTCGAACACCCATCAGTCGATGTTGTCCGTCTAAAGCATAAATAGAATATTGTGACGATACGTTTAATAGTCCGATCGCGCCGTCAGAATCTAAACTGGTGAAGAGTGCAGCAGATTTATTTGCTCTTTTGTGATCGTCCCATTCGGATGCATTGGGGTTATCTACCCAGTTGGGACCGATCGCTACTAAGACAGCAGGAAATTTATGTGCTTTTTTGGCAATTAAGTATTGAGTTAGGGATGCTTGACGCGACCAGTCGAGGGGACGTTGGAGGATTTCTTCGATCGTCTCTGCATCTACGATAACGTTGTTAGTTTGCAGGTCGAATTTATTTTGAAATAGAGGTAGTTGTGAGGCGAATTGTACGCGAGTCGCCAACCATTCTAAGGTAACAGCGCCAAGATATGCTTCGGTAGTTCCCATCTGGGTTTTGTGGACGAGTATTTGGTCTTGTTGGTCTAGATGGCGATCGAGTAGGTTAGCTGTTGGGTTGGTGTTTGTAGGTAACATTTGAAGTAACTAATAATGAGGGGTAAATAGTTTCAAGCTTCGATCGTTGCTTAGTTAGTTTTTAAGATGGGAAAAATGCAATGAATACCCTGGCGATTAATATTCCTCCGAGTTTTAAAGTAACTCACTCTCAATTTGAACAACTGGCGATCGCCAATAGAGATGTGCGTTTGGAACGTACTGCTACAGGAGAGATTATTATTATGCCACCTACTGGGGGGAATACTGGTAAAAGGAATTTAGACATTGAGGGACAACTGTGGTTGTGGAACCGCCAAACTCAGCTAAGTATTGCTTTTAATTCTTCTACTGGTTTTTGTCTTCCCAATGGTGCATATTGTTCTCCCGATGCTGCTTGGGTGAGTCAAGCTAGATGGGATGCGCTAACTCCCGAACAACAAGAAACTTTTCCACCGTTGTCTCCTGACTTTGTTATTGAGTTGCGTTCTAAGACCGATAATATGGAAGCGCTGCGAGAGAAGATGCACGAATATCTTAACAATGGTACTAGTTTGGGTTGGTTAATCGATCCCAAGAATAAAAAGGTTGAGATTTATCGGCGCGATCGCGCTGTAGAGGTGTTGGATAATCCGGTAAGTTTATCGGCAGAGGATGTTCTTGCTGGTTTTAGTTTAGATTTACGGGTCGTGTTTGCTTAGCGCGATCGCATATCCCCATAGTCAGTCTTAACCTGGGAATAGTTTGGAGAAATGCAATGAATACCCTGGCGATTAATATTCCTTCGAGTTTTCAAGTAACTAACTCTCAATTTGAACAACTGGCGATCGCTAATAGAGATGTGCGTTTGGAACGTACTGCTACAGGAGAGATTATTATCATGCCACCTACTGGAGGAAATACTGGTACAAGGAATATTGAAATATCTTTCCAACTTCAAGGGTGGAACCGCAAAACTAGTTTAGGAGTTGCTTTTGATTCTTCTACTGGTTTTTGTCTTCCCAATAGCGCATATCGTTCTCCCGATGCTGCTTGGGTGAGTCAAGCTAGATGGGATGCGCTAACTCCCGAACAACAGGAAACTTTTCCGCCATTGTGTCCTGATTTTGTTATTGAGTTGCGTTCTAAGACCGATAATATGGAACCGCTGCGAGAGAAGATGCACGAATATATTGATAATGGTACTAGTTTGGGTCATTCAATCGATCCGAAGAATAAAAAGGTTGAGATTTATCGGCGCGATCGCGCTGTGGAAGTGTTGGATAATCCGGTAAGTTTGTCGGGAGAGGATGTTCTTGTTGGTTTTAGTTTAGATTTACGGGTCGTGTTTGCTTAGCGCGATCGCTTCTCAAAGCGTCTCAAGTTTGTTAGCGATATATTACTGTTTGTGACTGAGATACTAGATAAAAGTAATTATGCTCTTGTAGTACTCTAAACTAGATAGCCAAGAGTTTGAAAACATGACAGAAACTCAAACATCACTATTTCCACCTCGTACAGTCACCGAATTAGTTGAAGATATAAAAAAACTAACTCAAGAAATTCAGGAATTATATTGTCAAGACGATATACCGTTTGTTGTTGGCTGGAGTGGTGGAAAAGATAGTTCATGCATACTGCAATTAATTTGGAACGCGATCGCGCAACTTCCAGTAGAAAAGCGAACCAAAACAATTAATGTTATTACCAATGACACGCTAGTAGAAAATCCGGTGGTTTCGGCTTGGGTACGCAAATCTTTGGAAAGAATGAAAGATGCTGCCCAAAAGCAAAAAATGCCGATAGAAACCCATTTAACTCACCCCGCAGTTCAACATACATTTTGGGTTTGTTTGATAGGCAAAGGCTATCCCGCCCCTAGAAAAAAATTTAGATGGTGTACTGAACGCATGAAAATTAAACCCACCGATTCTTTTATTCGTGAAGCGATCAGAAATAGCGGTGAGGTAATTCTTATTCTAGGTACTCGCAAAGCTGAAAGTACTAAAAGGGCGGCAAATATGGCTAAACATAGGCAGTGGCGAGTGCGCGATCGTCTCAATACTAATCCTAGTCGTCCTAACTCCTTAATTTACCTTCCCATTGAAGACTGGCGTACTGATGAAGTTTGGGTTTACTTGATGCAATGGGAAAATCCCTGGGGAGGTAATAACAA